>JBGQAS010000285.1:0-3517 GCA_041494435.1 Anaerolineaceae bacterium
AAACAGCATCAAATTATGCAGTTCGTCCGCTGTGACCCGTCGCCTCCCGTGTGGAGGCGTGGATTGAAACGCATTCCAAGCGCAGCACCCGCGCAGTGAATTTCCAGCGAGGGTGCGGTTTGAAAGCGGAGGGGGTGGTTTTGAATTGCGGTTTGCTTATCCCCCTCTTGACCTTTTCGAAATAATGTTCTATTATAACTATATGGAAAGGTTTTCTCGACAAACCAAGCATATGACCCTCAGTGTCTTTTGCAAACAAGGGATTCGTTCCGCCAACCGAAGCGCAGTACCCACAGTTCACTTCACGGAGAGTATTCGTTTTTATTCGTTTTTTAAAAACGAATACGAATCCCCAACCCAGACTCCTCAATTTCCTTTCATGTATAATCAGCCTAGAACTTAATCCAGGAGAGATCCATGCCCCGCAAACCAACTTCCGAAGGTGAAACCCCCATCCCCAGCTCGATGGATGAAGCCCGCCGTACGGTGCTCGAAAAAGCGCTTTCCGATATCACCAAGCGCTACGGCGAAGGCTCGATCATCCGCATGGGCACTTCCAGACATATGGAGGTCGAAGTCATCCCCACCGGCTCGCTTTCCCTCGATATTGCCCTGGGAGTGGGGGGTATCCCCCGCGCCCGCGTTTCCGAGATCTTTGGTCCTGAATCTTCCGGCAAGACCACCCTCTGCCTTCACCTGGTGGCGGAAGCTCAAAAGCTGGGTGGTACGGCTGCCTACGTGGACATGGAACACGCCCTCGACCCCTCTTACGCTGCCCGGTTAGGCGTGAACGTGGATGACCTTCTCGTCTCCCAGCCCGACACCGGCGAACAAGCGCTTGAGATCGTCGAAACGCTCGTTCGCTCCGGCGCTGTTGACATTGTAGTAATCGATTCGGTCGCTGCGTTGGTCCCGCGCTCAGAGATCGAAGGCAACATGGGTGATGCCACCATGGGTATGCAAGCCCGCCTCATGTCGCAGGCATTGCGCAAGCTCTCCGGCACCATCAGTCAGACGAAAACTGCCGTGGTTTTCACCAACCAGCTCCGCCAGAAGATCGGCATCATGTTCGGCAACCCTGAAACCACCCCCGGTGGATTGGCGCTCAAGTTCTACTCCTCCATCCGCCTGGACGTGCGCCGCATCCAATCCATCAAGCAGGGCGCCGAGATCATCGGCAACCGCACCCGCGTGCGCGTGGTCAAGAACAAGGTTGCCCCGCCTTTCCGCACCGCAGAATTTGACATTATATTTAATGAAGGCATCTCGAAGTCCGGGGATATTATCGACCTCGCCACTTCGCTTGATATCGTCAACAAGCGCGGCGCCTTCTTCTCTTATGGCGATATCCGCCTGGGTCAGGGGCGCGAGAACGCCAAGGATTACCTCCGCCAGAACCCCGAACTCATGAAAGAGATCGAGCTGGCAGTCCGCCAGCGTGCCACCGGCGGTGAGATTCCGGTAACCTTCACCCCTTCCAACGAAGAGGAAACGACTACTTCCGCTACCGAGGATTAGCCAGTATGGGTGGTAGATCAAGGTCTTCACAGCCGCGCTCAATCCGGAATATTTTTATTGTTTCAGCTTTTTTCCTGGTTTTATTGGTTGCAGGTTGCATCCGCCTTTCCAAACCTGATCCCCAATCCTCGGACCTGCCTGTCTTCGTCGCCCCCACTATCGTCGTCATCCAGGCGGTGACCCCGGGATCCAATCTCCCCACGCAACCCATCCCTACGGCAGCTCCAACTTCTTCCCTCAATTCACCCGATTGCGTGGATGACTTTACCTTTATCAATGATCTCAATTATCCGGATGGAACCGAGGTTTCCCACGCCAGCATCATCCAAAAGCAGTGGATCGTGCAAAACTCGGGCACCTGCACCTGGACTTCTGGCTACACCATCCGCAATGTCGATGGTCCTGCCATGAGCGCCAACCCTTCGCAGGCGTTGACCTCCGCGGTCCCAGGCAGCCAGGTGACGATTGCCATCACCTTCATCGCCCCCACTCAGCCCGGTGAATATAAATCCAGCTGGCAGCCGTACAACCCCGGCGGAGAAGCCTTCGGCAAACCTTTCTACATCGACATCATCGTTACTCCATGACCTCCAAACCAAACCCGTCGAACCAGGCGAAATTCCCTTTTACTATTCCCATTGCCTTCATCACCCTGTTCCTGGTGCTGGCGGCTGTCTTGAACGTACTCCTTTACCTTGTTCTTTCTGGTGATCAACAAAGGAGACCCGCCAATCCCACAAATTCTCTGACTGCCACCTATTTTGCTTTACACACAGCCACACCATCCCAAACACCCTTCCTCCCTGGTCCCACTGCCACAATCACCCCCACGGTTACCCCCACCCTTCCGCCTACAGCCACCCTGGAACCTACTGCTACCCAGGAACCGACCGCTACCGAAATCCTCCCACCCTATGACATTCCTGACTCAAGCGGATTACCAGGATCAGCAAGTTTATCAGGATTTGTCGGTCACGCCCAGTTCTACAACCTCGATTGTGAATCCCGATCAGCAGTGGATTTTGCGCGGTACTTAGGCAATGAAATAACAGAAAGCGCCTTCTTGAAAGCCCTGCCTTCATCGGATGACCCGAACAAAGGATTCGTGGGCAGTTACAACGATCCGGTCGGTCAGATCCCTCCTGATTCTTATGGGGTGTATGCCGGACCGATTGCCGATCTGCTCTCGAGTTTTGGTACACCAGCCGAAGCAGTTTTCGGTTTCAATTGGGATCAGGTTCGGGAGGAGATCGCCAATGGTCGTCCGGTCATCACCTGGGTGATTTTCGGTATAGCGGAGGGCACGCCCATCGATTACGTCGTCCCCTCCGATGGCAGCGCGATTGTCGTGGTACATTATGAGCATACCGCGATCGTCATCGGGTATTCTCCCGATACGGTTACGGTGATGGATGGCGCAGATAAATACAGCGTTTCCCTTTCCCGGTTCCTCGATTCCTGGAGCGTGCTGGGAAACATGGCGGTCATAGCTCAATAAAAAATCCCGCGGAAACGCGGGATTTTCTTCTAAGCTTAAATCAACGAAAACGATTATGTGCCTTCTTCCCAGGAGCCCAGGTACTTGGTTTGCTGGTCGGTGAGGGTATCGATGTGGATGTTCATCGCTTCCAGTTTCAGCCGGGCGATTTCCTTATCGATGACTTCAGGCACGGAATAGACTTTCTTTTCCAATGTTTTGTAGTTCTTCGCCATGTACTCCAGGCTGAGTGCCTGGTTGGCGAAGGACATATCCATCACGCTGGCGGGGTGCCCTTCTGCGGCAGCCAGGTTGATCAGGCGACCTTCCCCAAGGATGTAGATGCGGCGACCATCTTTCATCTGGTATTCTTCCACGAAGGGGCGGATCAGGCTCTTGGCTTTAGCTTTCTTTTCGAGCGAGGGGATGTTGATCTCCACGTTGAAATGTCCGGAGTTGGCAACAATGACTCCATCTTTCATGGCGTCGAAATGATGTTCGTCGATTACGTTGATGTCACCG
>JBGQAS010000298.1:0-3280 GCA_041494435.1 Anaerolineaceae bacterium
CTCTTCTTTTTTGTCCTGGGTGCCCGACCCAGCTTATTCGGGGAAGATCGCAGCCCGGTAATTGGTTTTGTTCAAATCGCTGTATTTGAATTTGGGTTGGGGCTTATCTGTTTGGGAGGTTACATCGCTTTAAAAACCCTTTCGAAGAACCAGAAAGCCAGTATTCCTTATGAATTCGGAGTGAGGTTTATTGCCACGGGTTTTGCCATATCCATCTTTTGTGGCTTGGCCGACCTCATTGGAATCGGGAGTCACCACCTTCCCTTGCTCTATTTTGGACCGCTTCAATCTCTTGGGTTGTTACTCGGGCAGGGACTAAGCGCGCTTGGTTTGATGATGTTGATCCCTTTCAGCAATGGTTCTCAGAACGAGAAGCCCCAGCCGTCTCTTTCCAGCAAATCCAGCTAACTTTTCGCAAATACCTATCATTCTCTATTATTACAATTTAAAGACTATGCTATATTCATAGTCAGGTGGAAATATGCCCAAACCTCAACCGGTTATTAATGAAACATTACCTAATGGGTTAAACATCAAGCTCAAAGAGATTCATACCGTACCTTTGATCAGCCATTGGGTGTGGTACCGGGTGGGATCGCGTGACGAGGTGAGCGGCAAAACCGGCCTGTCCCATTGGGTGGAACATATGCAGTTCAAAGGGACCAAACGTTTTCCCCCTTCCATCCTGGATAAATCCATTTCCCGCGAGGGTGGGGTTTGGAATGCCTTTACCTTCATGGATTGGACGACCTATTTTGCCACCCTGCCCGCTGAAAAAATTGATTTGATCATAGATTTGGAAGCAGACCGCATCCAAAACAGTCTTTTCAAACCGGAAGAAGTTGAGCCGGAGCGGACCGTGATAATCTCGGAACTGGAAGGGAATGAGAACGATCCTTCTTTTAAATTGAACAAGGCTGTTCAGCAGGCGGCATTCCGAAGGCATCCTTACCGGGTGGAAACCATCGGAGAATTAAAAGACTTGCAATCCATTACCCGGAATGATTTGTACAACCATTACCGCCGCTACTATGTACCGAACAACGCCGTCTTGACCATGGCCGGGGATTTCAAGGCCAGCGAAATGTTGAAAAAGCTGAAGAAGCTATACGAAAACATTCCGGCAGGAGAGCTGCCCCCACACCCGGCGCAAAGAGAGGATCCTTTATCGAAAGAAGCGCGCCTAGAAGTCCATGGTCCCGGCGAAACCACTTTTATTCAAATCGCTTATCGCTCACCTGAAGCGAACACGGATGACTTCTTTACTTTCACGGTCCTCGATTCCCTGATGACCGGGCCAAACAGTTTGAACATGTTTGGGGGAGGAAATATCTCCAACAAGACCAGCCGGCTTTATCGCAAGCTGGTGAACCGCAGACTCGCCGTGGGAGTGGGAGGGGGGATCCAGGCGACCGTCGATCCCTATTTATACGGAGTATCGATCACTCTTCCCCCCGGAGGGAAACCAGACCAAGTCATCCAGGCATTCGACCGGGAAATTGATAAAATCCAAAACCAGAAGGTAAAGCAGGATGAAATTGACCGTGCGGTGAAACAAGCCAAGGCTCTTTTTGCTTATGGTAGCGAAAACATCACCAACCAGGCATTCTGGCTGGGGTTTTCTGAAATGTTTGCGACCTATAGCTGGTTTGTAAATTATGTTGACCGATTACGACAGGTAACCCCTGAGGATGTGCTCCAACTGGCAAGGAAATACTTGAAACGGTCTCAACGGGTTGTGGGGATCTATACTCCTAATGCTGCCAAGGGGGGGTCATGATCAACGCCAAACCGACAAGTTGGAGTTCCCTCCCCGGACCGGAGAATATCTCCCGTGCGGTGCTTCCCAATGGGATTGTGGTCCTTTCCCGTTCAAATTTCGCCAGCCCGTCCGTGGTCGTCCAGGGTTACCTGAACAGTGGAAGCCTTTTTGACCCTGAAGAAAAGTTGGGACTGGCCTATTTCACCTCTCAAATGTTGATGCGCGGCACAAGAAGAAAAGGGCTCCAATCCATTTTCGACCTGCTGGAGTCCTGCGGAGCCAGCCTTGGTTTTAGCGCCACCATGCACACGACCAGCTTTGGGGGTCGCTCGCTGGTGGAAGACCTGCCTATAATGATCAACCTGCTGGCCGAGTGCATCCTGACACCCACATTTCCTTTTATTCAAATGGAATTGATGCGAGCCCAACTGCTGACCGGGCTTTCGCTGCGTGCCCAGGATACCGAGGAAATGGCCACCATTAAGTTTGATGACATCGTTTTTTCCGGGCATCCCTATCGCCATCCTGAAGACGGTTTCCCCGAGACGGTCAAACGGATCAAACGACCTGATATTGTGAATTTTCACCGGAATGTATATGGACCCAAAGGGATGGTCATCGTTATGGTGGGGGCAGTTGAGGCGCAGAAAGCGGTAGACCTGGTGACGGAAGCACTGGGTGGCTGGCAAAACTCCAACCAAATAGAAAAACCGACCCTCCCTAGAATTAAACCTTTACAAAAAACAGTTCGAAAACACATACCCATCCCTGAGAAAAGTCAAACAGATCTCATCATTGGCACGCTGGGACCCAAACGCTCCGACGGAGAGTACCTGTCGGCATCCCTTGGAAATAATGTATTAGGGCAATTCGGGATGATGGGACGGATCGGCGATATCGTTCGCGAGCAATCTGGATTGGCCTATCATGCCTCCGCAAGTTTGAATGCGGGGATCGATGTGGGCACTTGGGAAGTCTCGGCAGGTGTCAACCCGGTCAACCTTGAAAAAGCCATTGATCTGATCCTGAAAGAGTTGAAACGATTCATCTCAGCACCAGTCACCAAGGCGGAGCTGCAGGACAGCAAATCCAGTTACATTGGACGTTTACCCCTCTCGCTGGAATCCAACGCGGGAGTGGCAGGGGCTTTACTCAACATGGAAAGGTTTTCCCTCGGTTTGGATTATTTCCAGAAATATGTCTCTCGGGTTAAAGCTGTCACAGCTGAGCAAGTATTGGAGACCGCCCAAAAGTATTTGAACCTGGATAGCCTGGCGATTGTCTCAGCAGGTACGGTGGGGGAGAAGAAGTGATCCTGCGGACTGGCATAGACCTGGTCGAAATCCAGCGTTTTGAAAATATTGACCCGGGAATCCTGGAACGCTTTTTAGAGAGGGTCTTTACCCCCTTGGAAATGGAACAAACCGGAAGATCGCTGGTTTCGCTGTCTGGTCGCTTCGCTGCAAAAGAAGCTGTGGTAAAAGCCCTTGGCACCGGAATTGGAGATGTGCACTGGCA
>JBGQAS010000318.1:0-3096 GCA_041494435.1 Anaerolineaceae bacterium
CTCCTGGATGCCCGGGATAAGGCACGCGCCAAGGACTTGATCCTGGAAGGGGAAATTGATCCGGAGGATGTCGAAATCGAAGCCGATCAGGAAAAGCTCGGTTGGGTCCTGAATGAACTCCTGGCAAATGCCATCAAGTTCACCCCAGCCAAGGGATCGATAAAGCTTAGCTCACAGCTTCGAAATAAACTCGTCACTGTTTCAATTGCTGACTCAGGGATCGGGATCCCCTCAGAAAGGATCAACGAAGCCTTTGAACCATTTCATCAGCTGGATGGTTCATCCACCAGAAAATTTGGGGGAACCGGCATTGGACTTTCTCTTGCCCAGGCAATCATCAAGGCACATGGTTCAGAAATCGATATTTCATCCAACAAAGGTCATGGTACGATAGTATCTTTTTCCCTGAAAATGAGGCAAAATACTTCTGAATGATATGATCCCGATTTCAGAGTTACTCAAGTTCAAGCAAATTGCCAATCAGGCAGATTCTGTAAAAGACGTCCTGGATAAAGTCCTCAAATCCGTTCGAAATTATTTCATATTCGATAATTTCGTCCTTTATCGCATGAACTCGGACGAGAAATCTGTCGATGTCCATTACGCAAAATCCATGGGGAGGGGAAAAACTGCGGAAGCGGATGTTTCCTGGGGAGACATACTGGCAACCGGAATTCTAGAAAAACGTTCCTTAATCCTGCAACAGCCTTCTTCCCTCACCCAATCAGACCGCTTGAAGGATCCTTATCTATTGGGGATACCAATTTTCATAAAAGAAGAACTAATCGGAGTTTGTGTTTTTATCCGTTATGGCGGTCCCGGTTTTACAGACGAAGAGATCGAGTTTTGCAAGTATTTTGCGGATGAACTGGGTTTATGGATACTCAAAGATGAGTACCGAAATTTACTCGCAGAGCTAAATGCCCGCTCCCGTGCAACCCAGCTTCAAGAGGAATTCATCCACTCCATCACCCATGAATTGCGCAGCCCCTTGGGATTCATCAAAGGATACGCCACCACCCTCCTGAGGTTGGATGCGGATTGGAATCCAGAGACCCAAAAAGAGTTCCTGGAAATCATAGATCATGAAACGGATTCTTTGGAAGAGTTGATAGATAACCTTTTGGATTCGGCGCGATTGCAGGCAGGTCAATTTGAAATGACCTTTCAACCCATAAGCATAAAAGCTGTGTTGAATGACGTCATCCAGCGAAACCGGGTGAACCGCCCTGACCTGGAAATTCGACCAAAGTTTTCCAAAAATATTCCCACGGTGGAAGGCGATCCAAGGCGTCTGGCACAAGTTTTCGAAAATCTAATCAACAATGCCATCAAGTACGCTCCGCAGACTGCCATAGAAATCCTTGTAGAACCGGTAAAAAAAGGAATTCAAATTTCCTTTCGAGACTATGGGCCGGGTATTCCAGAAAAGTATTTGCCTAACATTTTCGATCGTTTTTTTCGAAATCCTGACCAATCGGTTTCACTCCACGGGACGGGATTGGGCTTATTTATTTGCAGGCAAATCATAGAATCACACCACGGAGAGATTCACGCCGTCTCCAAAGTTGGAGAAGGAACTACGTTCCATATTTTTCTCCCTTGCATAATTCAAAAGGATCGGGAAAGCAGATAGGAAAACCATGGACGGAAAAATTCTGGTAGTGGATGATGAACCCCTGTATCAACGGCTCCTGAAAGTGAACCTGGAGACCGAAGGGTTCGAAGTAATCACGGCTTCCAATGGTGAGACCGCCGTGGAATTGGTGGCGAGCCAAAAGCCCCAGCTCGTCGTACTGGATATTATGATGCCAAAACTCGACGGGATTGCCACCTGCGAGCGAATCCGTCAATTCTCGAATGTCCCGGTAATCATGCTGACTGCCAAAGGGGAGGAAAACGACAGGGTCCGAGGATTTGCCGTGGGTGCTGATGATTATGTAGTCAAACCATTTTCAGTTAACGAATTGGTTGCCAGGGTCCATGCCGTTCTCCGTCGAGCGCAAAACCAGGAAGAAGGCACTCAAAGTCGCTTCTTCATCCATGGAAATATCCGTATCGACTTTGCCAAAGCAGAAGTTTCCAAGGATGAAAAACCTGTCTATCTTTCTGCAACGGAATACAGGCTGCTCCTCCATTTCGCCCAAAACCTGGGCCAGGTATTGACTGCTGAAAATTTACTGTCAGCCGTGTGGGGAACCCAGTACAAAGATGACAAAGAAATCCTTTGGGTAAGCATTGCCCGTTTGAGGCAAAAACTGGAGAACGATCCCCATTCTCCTGAACATATCGTCACCCGCTCAGGGTTGGGTTATCTCATGCCTCCCATCGAAAGGGAGAGTAAATAATCTCAGGCAGGTAAAAAATGACTACAAATCCATTAATGAACCAACTCCAATCCAAGAAACTCGGATTGCTTCTGAAAGATGCCCGTTTAACTTCCGGAAAATCTCTTAAACAATGTGCCAATGCAATAGGGGTAACTTCTCACCGCTTGAAATCCTTTGAAGGTGGCGTTTTAACTCCCTCCCTTCCTGAATTGGAGGCATTTGCTTTTTACCTTGGGATCAAGATCAACCATTTCTTCGGAAACCAGTTCATTTCCGATGTAGCCGTGCAAGATGATCTGCCAACGACGGTCGAACAATTCAAGTCTTTGCGACAGCGGGTTATCGCCACCCACCTGAAACTTACCCGAATGGAAGCAGGCACTACACTCAAAGCCTTGTCCCAGAGCACAGGAATTTCCAGCGGACGATTAAAAAATTTTGAAAATGGTGAGACTTCGATCCCCTTATTTGACATGTTGCAAATCAGCGATGAATTGAAAATTTCACGTGGGGATTTATTCGTACAAAGCGGAAAAGTGGGAAAATGGCGAAAACAGCTGGAAATGATGGATCAAATTGCCTCATTACCCGAAGAAATCCAACAGTTCATCAGCCAGCCAGTGAACCGACCGTATATGGAATTGGCTATGAAATTGAGCAAGTTGTCAGCGGATAAACTTCGAGCTGTTGCCGAAGGGTTGCTCGAAATTACCTATTAACCCACGACACAATTCTGCCTCAGGTTGGGATGTTCCATAATTTAAAA
>JBGQAS010000269.1:0-3701 GCA_041494435.1 Anaerolineaceae bacterium
AGCCCTTGGCTGGTTGGATGGGATGCCCAGGATCATCGGTGTGCAGGCGCAAGGATCTGCTTCCATCGCGAATGCATTTGCCAGAGGTTCTGAGAAGATTATCCCCGTCGAAGCAGATACGATTGCAGATAGCATTTCTGTTGACCTCCCCAGGGATGGCGTGAGAGCCGTCAGAGCAGCCAAAGAAACAGGTGGAACGTATATCACCGTGAAAGACTTGGATATCATCCGGGCTATCGGCGAGTTGGGAAAAGTGGGAATTTTCGCGGAACCCGCTGGGGCGACCGCTTATGCAGGCTTTAAACAAGCCCTGGAAAATGGCGTCATTGTGCCCAACGATCCCATCTTGATATTGAACACTGGTAATGGGTTGAAGGATATCAAGGCTGCCATGCTGGCAGTCACACCCGCGCCGGTGATCGAACCCAGCATGACCGCGCTCAAGAAGCATCTGGGTATGTAGTGGAAACAAGAACAGGTAGGGGAAAAATGGTTGAAGTACCTAAATATTCCATCATTGCACCGGTGTTCAATGAAAAAGACTGCATTGATATTCTTCACAAGCGTATAACGAAAGTAATGATTTCCACAGGCGAAACCTGGGAATTGGTTTTGGTGGATGATGGTTCTTCCGATGGCTCAACGGATATGATCCGAAAACTGGCGAAATCCGATCCACATGTGCGTCCAGTTATCTTTGCACGAAACTTTGGACATCAAATAGCGGTCACAGCGGGTTTGGATTTCAGCCGAGGTGAAGCCGTGGTCATCATCGATGCCGATTTACAGGATCCTCCAGAAGTCATCCTGGAAATGATCAAAAAGTGGAAAGAAGGTTTCCAAGTAGTCTATGCAGTACGTGCCGAAAGGGAAGGGGAAACCTGGTTCAAGAAATTTACCGCTTCAGCTTTTTATCGCTTGATCTTTAAAATTACGGAAGTAAAGATTCCACTGGATACGGGGGATTTTCGGCTCATGGATCGCAAAGTAGTCTCCGTCATGAATTCCATGCGGGAGCATCAACGGTTTTTACGCGGAATGTCTGCCTGGGTGGGATTCCGCCAGGTTGGAGTTCCTTACAAAAGGGAAGCCAGGTTTGCAGGTAAAACCAAGTACCCATTCAAGAAAATGGTGAAATTAGCCTTGAATGCCATCTTTGGTTTTTCTTATGTACCGCTGCAAATCGCGATGACTGCTGGTTTTATTTCCATTTTCCTGGCATTTTTAGGAGTTGTTGCCATTATTGTGCTGCTTGCCTTGGGCATCAGTTCATTTTTGAAAGAGACCATCCTTTTGACAGCGGTTTTTCTTGTGGGTGGTGTTCAGCTGGTTTCGATGGGTATTTTAGGGGAGTACATCGGCAGGATCTACGATGAGGTGAAACACCGACCTTTGTACATCGTCGCGGAAGCACCGGATGATAAAAAATAGGTAAGAAAGAGGAGTAAAAGTATGTCTCAAATAGATTTAACCATTTTTAAAGACAGTCTCCAAAATTCCGTCAAGCGGGCAAAAGAAAAAAATATCATTATCCCGACTTTTGCACAAATGAAGGATCCCACCAAGATTCCCGAAGGAATTAAAAAGGAATTGAAAGACATTGGACTTTGGGATGTTCATCCCAGGAACCTTTTCCGGATTACCTGGAAGAATGAGCCCAAGGTGAAGGACGGCGAGTTCGATGGAGTTAATTACATCGAACTACCCTCAAGCCTCACTGGCACGGAAGCCAGGGTTGTTGCCATGGTTGGCAAATGGTTCCCGACTGGTGCGCATAAAGTAGGTGCCGCGTTTGGCTGCCTTGTACCGCGGCTTATTACCGGGCAATTTGATCCCACCAAGCAGAAAGCTGTTTGGCCTTCCACAGGCAACTATTGTCGTGGAGGTGCGTATGATTCCGCCCTCATGGGTTGTGAATCCATCGCCATCCTTCCGGAAGGTATGAGCCGCGAACGCTTTGACTGGCTGAAACAGATAGCCAGTGAGGTCATTGCCACCCCTGGTAGCGAATCGAATGTCAAGGAAATCTTCGATAAATGCAAGGAATTGCGCGCATCCGGTCAGGATTTGATGATCTTCAACCAGTTTGAAGAATTTGGCAATTACCTGTGGCATTACGAGATCACCGGTCATGCCATGGAGGAAGTTATCCGCAAACTCATGGGACCGCATGATGAATTCCGTGGTGTTGCCCTGACTACAGGTTCAGCCGGTACCATTGGCTGTGGAGATTATCTCAAGCAGATCTTCACCACCAGTAAGATCGTAGCCTCCGAAGCTCTTCAATGCCCGACCTTGCTCCAGAATGGGTTTGGCTCTCACCGAATCGAAGGCATTGGCGATAAGCATGTGCCTTGGATCCATAACGTCAAGAATACCGACCTGGTTGTGGCAATTGATGACAATGCAGTCGTCAATATCATGCGCTTGTTCAATGAACCCGAAGGAAAGAAATACCTTGCCAAGAAGGGCGTTCCCGCGCCGGTGATTGAACAGTTGAATCTCTTGGGCTTCTCAGGCATCGCCAACGTGCTCTCAGCGATCAAGTTTGCCAAGTACAACGAAATGGGCAAGAACGACATCGTAATTACGGTCCTCACCGATTCCATGGAACTCTACGGATCCAGGATCGAAGAGTACCGCAAGCAATATGGTACCTTTGACGACAGCAATGCAGCTGAAACCTTTGCACAGCATTTGCACGGCGTCACCAGTGATCATTTACTGGAATTGACCTATGAATCCTGCAAGCGCATCCACAACCTGAAGTACTACACCTGGGTGGAACAGCAAGGGAAGACTTTCGATGAGATCCAGGCACAATGGTACCAGCCCGATTATTGGACCTCGATCCAAAAACAGGTTCCGGAAATTGACCATTTGATTGATGAATTCAACAAAAAAGTTGGAATCGCCAAGTAATTTCAGCGCAGTAAATTAACCATAAGGACGGGAAGATTCTTCCCGTCCATTTTTTTCTGTTATTTGGGTTTCACATTATCCCTTCTTTTGTAGAAAAGGGTCGAAGGTTAGGTTAAAATGGCATGGGATAATTGTTTATAATAAATTGAATTTCATGACTAGTACAATCGATCCAACCTCATTGGTTTTGGTGGGGATCCTGCCAAGTGAAAGGGATTTGGAAATTGCCAGGCTGCTTGGTTGGTATCGTATTCCTTTGCGTTTTGCCCCGAAAATGATCGATGTGGATTTCCTTGCTTTTTATCAGACCGCTGCCTTCGGGGACGAGCATCGCTGGAGGATTGAATCCTACGCGGAAATGCTGGGTCACGAATTGACCACCAGGGGTGAATTATTTAAAGACGAACCCGACCATCCCCGTGCCAGGGAAGAATATTTCAAGATCCAAATTGGGCAGGTCCAATCCCTTCAGCACCCCATTTTGGCAGATAAATGGCGAAGATTGACATTCATTTATACGACGGGTGAGCATTTACTTAAAGCGAAAAACATCCATGATCTGGCGATCCGTGAAGAAGAAAGAGGGTTGATCTGGAAGGCTCTGAGGGACCGTTCCAGTAATGCAGCCCAATATGTCAGTAGGGGAGAAGATAATTTCGAAATTGATCCAGACCTTTTGCCGTTTATCGAAGGCTGGTTTGGATCGGAATACCCAAAGGATTGAACAAAGATCGAGATGGCTGATTTGGAGAAAAGATGGCATTGATTATCCAGGGTGG
>JBGQAS010000141.1:0-5633 GCA_041494435.1 Anaerolineaceae bacterium
ACCCATTTTGCCTGCGCGGATGATCCAAGCAAACCCAGCACCAAAGCGCAAATCGAAGAATTCAATCGGTTACTGGCTGAACTGGATGCTGAAGGCTTGAAACCCGGATTGATCCACGCTTCCAATTCGTCGGGGACATTGAATTTTCCTGAAGCCCGCTATGACCTGACCCGCTGTGGGATCAGTGCGTTCGGGATCCAACCCTCACCGACTACACCCATTCCCGATGAATTCAAACCTGTTATCGAATGGAAAACCCACTTGATCTCGGTCAAGACTTTGCCTTCGGGTCACGGGGTGAGTTACGGTTTCAGTTACTATACCAAAAAGCAAGAACGGATCGGCGTAATTGCCATCGGTTACGCGGATGGGTTCCGCAGACGTGAAGGGAACTACGCCCTGGTGTGCGGCAAGAAAGTGCCCGTGGTGGGGAATGTTTGCATGGACCAGTGCATGGTCAACCTGGACACCGTCCCGGAAGCGAAAATTGGGGACGAAGTGGTGTTAATCGGTAAACAAAACGGGGCTGCCATAAAAGTTGAAGACCTGGCTCAGGATTGGGGGACTATCAGTTATGAAGTGATCTGCGGGTTGGCAGACAGGATCCCCAGATTTTTCATCGATTCGTCCACGAGCAATGGAAAAACATCAAAGTAAAAAGTGGGTCGTAGCAGATCTACTTCCGGAGGCTGTTTCACGGTCGCTGGAAATGTTTCCTGCTCCGATCCGGCAAATCCTTTACAACAGGCATATTGAAAATCTCGAAGCGGCACAAAATTATCTTGAAGCAAGGATCGAATTCGAAGATCCCTTTGCTTTGCTTGGGATGAAGAAAGCCGTCGATAGGATTTCGAAATCCATCACCCAAAACGAAGCCATTGCCATCTATGGCGATTACGATGTAGATGGCGTTACTGCCACCGCATTGTTGGTGGAAGTGATCCAGGCTCTGGGCGGAAAAGTAAGAGGATACATCCCCAACCGGTTCGATGAAGGGTATGGCTTGAATAATGATGCTCTCGACCTCTTGGGAAGTGAGGGTGTAAAGCTTGTAATCACAGTTGATTGCGGGATTCGCAGCCCCAAGGAAGTCCAACATGCCCAGGCAAGTGGGATCGATATCATTGTCTCTGACCACCACCATCCAAAGGGGGATGTGCCCGCAGCATTTGCGGTCATTTGCCCGAAACAAGCAGGGGATGAATACTCAAACAAAGACCTTGCCGGTGTTGGATTGGCATACAAAATTGCAGAAGGCTTGATCCAGACTCATCCAGATTTGGGATTAAACATTGAAAGTTGGCTGGACCTGGTGGCGTTGGGGACAGTAGCTGATATCGTTCCCTTGACTGGAGAGAACCGGGTTTTGGTGCGCAAGGGCATTGATGTTATCCGCAAAAATCCTCGCCCGGGAGTGAAGTCTCTGGCGAACATAGCGGGGGTAACCCTGGCGCGGGTCAATTCCAGTGACATTGGATACATGCTGGCACCGCGGCTCAATGCAGCCGGGCGGTTGGAATCGGCGTTGAATGCTCTTAACCTGCTATTTGCGGATACGATTGAGAATGCCGCCGGGTACGCGGTGAAATTGGAAGCGCAAAACCGGGAACGGCAAAACACGACCAAAGCCATTCAAATGTCGGCTGAAATCCTGGCAGAAGCAGATCCCGAAGCTTACCTTATCTTTGCTGCTGACCCCGAATTCAACCAGGGCGTGGTTGGGTTGGCGGCTTCCAAGCTGGTGGAATCATATTACCGACCTGCAATCGTAGCCTACAAAGGACCTGATACCACGCGGGGTTCGTGCCGGTCCATCCCGGAATTTCACATTACCGAAGCACTGGATGAAGTCTCTGATCTGCTCATCCGGCATGGGGGACACGCCATGGCTGCCGGGTTTACAGTCAGCAACGAAAAACTGGACAATTTTGTCAAGCGTATGAAGGAAATCGCGAGAGAAAAGCTATCAAACCTTGACCTGCAGCCGATGATCCGAATCGATACGGAAATCCAACTGCGGGATTTGAAACCCGAACTCCTGCCATTCCTGGATCAAATACAACCTACGGGGCAGGATAACCTGGAGCCGTTGTTTGTTTCAAGGAATCTAAGGGTGATCCAAAAGAAAACCGTGGGTGCGGATGCGAGCCACTTGAAGATGGTACTAACCGATGGGTTGATTACCTTTGATGCCATAGGTTTCCGCATGGCACATCACCTGCCGGCTATCAAAGAACATGTGGATGTTGTCTACAATTTTAGTAGAAACACTTTCAATGACCGAACCACTTTGCAACTGATGATCCGGGATCTTAAGCCATCCCAAAGAGAATAGAAAAACGGATGATTTTTCATAAACCAGCCAGCCGAGGCAAAGCCATTGCACTTGGATTCATGGTGGTTGTGCTGTGGTCAACTTCATGGGTGCTGATCAAAATTGGTTTACGGGAAATTCCCGTGATGAATTTCGTTGCTTTACGTTACAGCCTGGCTTTTATATTTTTATTACCCCTCATTTTTCGAAGACAGCAACGTGATTGTATCAAACGGCTCAGCATCCGGAATTGGGCGGAAATCGGATTGTTGGGGCTGGTAAGCGTGGCAATAACCCAGGCGGCACAATTCATCGGTCTTTCGTTATTACCCTCAGTAACGGTAAGCTTGATCCTCAACTTATCCCCACTTCTGGTGACAGTCATTGCCATTTCCTTCCTGAGAGAAGTCCCTTCGGGAAGGCAGTGGATTGGAATGGCCATCAATTTGATCGGCATTCTCGTTTATTTTCTACCTCTCGGTCTAAACAACTCTCAACTTCTGGGAATGGGAATCGTTTTCATTGGACTCGTCGCCAACTCTGCTTCATCGTTGCTGGGGAGAAAGATCAACCGCGAACAATATGCAGATCCCATCACGGTAACTGGACTGAGCATGGGAGTTGGTGCCTTTTTCCTGTTAATCGGCGGATTGGGTTTTCAGGGTATACCGAACATCAGCTTATCAGGTTGGTTGATCATTCTCTTTTTGGCCTTAGTCAACACCGCTTTTGCTTTTACCATGTGGAATTACATCATGCAAACGCTGACAGCCATGGAATGCAGCATTTTGGTTGGATTCATGCTGGTATTTATCGCAATTTTTTCCTGGGTTTTCCTTGGCGAGAGCCTGAGTTTGAAATCCATCCTCGGGATGGTAATTGTAATGATCGGTGGGATATTGGTTCAGTTTCCACAAAAGAAACCGATCACGCCTGAAGATGGCATTTGAACCTATATACTTTTCCTTGTAGAAAATCAAAACTCCATTTTGAGTCGCAGAGCGTCTCAGTGTGATGGCTCTGAAGTTAACCATCATGCTATAATCTTATAAATATATCTTTTTCGGAGTGTAAAAAATGGCAATTCCAACAGCAACCAAAGGAAAAGCGGGGGAAAAACCTCATTCCGAGAGCATGCAATTTGTTCCACCCCCTATTCAGAAAATTGAAGACACAGGTCTGCCCTTGTTATGGCTTCAAGACCTTGTGTTGAAAGTGATGTATTTCCAGGGCTATCAATCGGGCTTCAAGATCGCTGAAGCTATTGCACTGCCATTCACTAGCATTGTCGACCAGATCCTGGAATCTTTGAAAAAGGAAAAACTAATCGAGATCAAATCAGCGCAGATGGGATTGGGAGAAGGCGCTTATGTTTATTCCATCACCGGTGCAGGGATTGCCCGCGCCCGGGAAGCGCTTGAAAGAAGCCAGTATGCGGGGCAAACTCCGGTTCCCCTGGAAGCCTACAACGAGTCCGTGCGAAGGCAAAGCCGCTCACGCCTGCAAGTGACCGGCCGGAATATGCGCCAGATTTTATCTCATCTGGTGCTCTCCGAAAAAGTTTTTCACAAACTGGGACCTGCCGTAAATTCCGGAGCTTCCATTTTCATCTATGGTCCTCCTGGGAATGGCAAGACGAGTGTAGCACGGGCCATTGGGAACATGGTTTTAGGACAATCCATCTACATACCTTACGCCATTTACGTAGACGGACAGGTTATCAAGATGTTTGACAATGTCAACCATACGATCGCCGAAGAAGAACCAATGACGGAAAGCAACCCGGGCACACTCAAAACGGGAGTGAAAAGAGATCCGCGCTGGATCTTGATCAAACGACCCTTCGTGGTAGCCGGGGGTGAATTGACCCTGGCAGGATTGGACCTGGTGTTTGACGATACCTCCAAATACTATGAAGCGCCTTTCCAAGTTAGAGCTAATGGCGGCATTTTCCTGATTGATGACTTTGGCCGGCAGCAAGTAAGACCGCGTGACCTGTTGAACCGCTGGATTGTACCGTTGGAAAACCGAATCGATTATCTTAGCTTACACACGGGAAGGAAAATCGAAATACCCTTTGACGTGCTGGTCATTTTCTCCACGAACCTGCCTCCAAAGGATTTGGTCGATGAAGCTTTCCTGCGACGGTTAAGGCACAAGATTGAAATTACAGATCCTTCCTTCGATGATTTCCGGGAAATATTCAAACGGGTGACCTCGGATAAAGGTGTACCCTATAACGAACAGGGATTGGCGTATTTGCTCCAGGAATGGTACATCAAGAAAAACCGCAAAGTCCGCGCCAACCACGCTCGTGATCTTTGCGATCAATTGATCGACATTGCGCATTACCTATCCGTCGACCCGGCAATGACTCCAGAAATGATCGATAGAGCTGCAGAATCCTATTTCGTAGAGCTTTAAGAATGACCCATATCTTTCCATCACCCATCCTGTTCGGACACCGTGGGGCGAGCCTGCACGCCCCGGAAAATACCCTTGCGGCATTTAAGCTCGCATACAAGCTAGGTGCCGATGGGATTGAATTGGACGCGAAATTAACCAAGGATGGGCAGGTGGTGGTCATCCATGATGCAACTGTAGATCGGACCTGCCACGGAACCGGCACTGTTCGGTTTATGAGCCTCACAGAAATCCAGGCTTTGGACGCCGGTGCAAAGTTCGATCCAAAATTTACTGGAGAGAAAATTCCAACACTGGAAGAAGTATTTGAATCCTTGGGGAAAAAGTTGTTGATCAACGTTGAGTTGACCAATTATGCCGATCCGAAAGATGATTTACCTGAAAAAGTTGCCAAGCTTGTGAAGAACCACAAGTTGGAACATGACATAGTTATTTCATCGTTTCATCCCACCACGCTACGCCGTATACAAAAATTGCTCCCAGAGACTCCTGCAGGTTTACTGGCATTTCCCGGGTTACCCGGAGCTCTGTCGAGATCCTTTGTCGGGAGACGGTGGTCCCCGCACCTCATCCATCCTTATTTTTCCGATGTGAATGAGGCATTTGTAAAAAAAGAAATACGGTGGGAAAGAAAAATCAATGTTTGGACAGTAGACGATAAAACTGAAATGGAACGATTGATCCGTCTGGGTGTTAACGGCATCATAACGGATGATATTCCCCTGGCGATCCAAGTTCGGAAGGCACTCAGCAAGTAATCTATCGCTGATTTTTGAAGAATTATCAATGATGACACGAAAGATCTTATTATTCGCCCTTAGTTGTTTGCTTTTACTAAATATTGCTGCCAGTAAAGTCAATCCCAATGTTTCCCAGCAAGAACCGGGTGATGAGC
>JBGQAS010000199.1:0-4702 GCA_041494435.1 Anaerolineaceae bacterium
CCCAGGCATCCATGATTACCCGCTCTGCTTCTTCGGGGGTATGGATCCTGCCCAGGATTCTCAACTCCTCGGCCTGGAATGACTGCACGCCGAAACTCAACCTGTTTATGCCGAACCGTCGAAACTGCTCCACTTTAGACCGATCCACAGTCCCAGGGTTGGCTTCGAGAGTAATCTCAGGGTCTGGTGCCAGGTCAAAAGAATTTTTGAATTCTTCGATGAGCCTTTGAATATTAGATCTGCTCATCAACGAAGGAGTTCCACCGCCAAAATAAATGGTATGCACGGGATACTTGAGATTTAATCGGTCTGCCAGGAATTGGATTTCTCTTGCAAGAGCTTTGATATAATCCGGGATCAAGTTTTCCTTGCCGGCAAAGGTGTTAAAATCGCAATAATTGCATCTCTTGACACAAAACGGAAAATGGATATAAATACTGAGTTCCATAGGCAGTGATGATATTATCATACGACCTTTGAATGTGAAAAATTCCCTCGAAAAATGCTGCGTCTATACCGCGTGGTATAATTTCTGAAACCGGGTTATACCCGGTCATTGGTTAAAAAATATGAGCGCTGAATCGATCTCTCAAAAATATTGTCCTACATGTGGCTCAAAAATTAGTGAATCAGCCACTCGTTGCTCGGTTTGTGGTCGTTATTTAACGCCCTCAGCCAAACCTGAAACGCAAAAAACCGTAAAGTCGCCAAAATTACCCATGCTGACCTTAAACCTGCCTTTGGCGATTGGCTTTTTTGTGATTTTGGTAGCGATTGGAGCAGCCGTCACTTTTCTTCTACTCCGATCGACAGGAAACGTGGTATTACCGACGCCTACCGTGACAGCGACCGCGACATCCACCATCACACCCACTCCCACTGAAACCCCTACGGAAACCCCTGCCCCCACGGCTACACCGCTGCCTCCTGTGACTGTAACCGTCGGCGAAGGTCAGTACTGTTCTTATTTTGCTGCGGTCTACCACGTTTCTATACCAAGCATTATTGAACTTAATAAATTGGATGCGAATTGCTCCGTTTTTGTTGGGAAAACCATTCTTATCCCCCAGCCGACTTATACACCTACTCCTGCACCTACTAAAACCCTCAGCGCCGATCAAGCCACCCAAGCAGCTTGTGGATTAGAGTATTACACAGTCAAAGCCGGGGATACTCTTGACGGGATTGCAAACGCCTATGCCATCAGCAAGGATGGTTTGCGCTCTTGGAATGGAATGACTTCAGATATTTTATATGCGGGATCAACGATCATCATTCCGAGATGTGAAAGTCTACCGACAGCAGGACCTACACCCACGCCTACCACACCCCCGCCTTATCCCGCGGTTAATCTTCTGTTACCCGTAGATGGCGCGCCCTACAGCGGCGCAAATGATGCCGTCACCCTGCAATGGGCTTCCGTGGGTACATTACGGCAAAACGAATTCTACAAAGTGACCGTGGAAGACGTTACCGCAGGAGGCGGTCGGAAGATTGAAGCCTTCGTAACGGATACAAGCTATATCATAACTGTCAACTTCAGACCCCTGGAAACGATCCCGCATGTGATGCGCTGGTATGTGGAACCTGTGCGCCAAACAGGTTCAGATCCCCAGGGAAACCCGGTCTACACATCTGCCGGAGCAGTGAGTCAACCGAGGATATTTACCTGGTCTGGAGTTGGTGCGGTTACCCCCACACCATAAACTACAAAAACTCCTGGAGAATACCCCAGGAGTTTTATATTTTCGATAAATACAACTTGACCTTAACCCTTCCTTTCCCCTATTCAAAATAAGAACAGGGGAAGGAGAAATGAACTAACCCAAGAAGCGGATAGCTTCCATCGCAGCAGCTGCCCCCATACCTGCAGAGGTTACCACCTGGCGATAATGAGGATCTGCAACTTCTCCCGCGGCATAAACACCCGGGATATTGGTTTGCATCTTATCATCAATCAGGATAAATCCTTTTTGATCCAGTTTGACCTGGTTCACAAACAAGCTGGTGTTGGGGGAATGCCCAATAAATACAAAGACGCCATCCAATTCGAGAGTCTTGACTTCATTCGAAATCACATCTTCGATTTCCAGGCCGGTCACTTTTTCCGTCCCCAAGATCCTCAACGGAATTGAGTTCATCATGAACTTCATGTTGGGAAGTTTCATAGCACGATGTTGAAGCAGTGTCCCAGCCCGGAAAGTATCCCGCCGATGGATAATTGTGGCTTCAGAGACCAAGCGGGAGAGATAAATCCCTTCTTCCAGGGCACTATCCCCACCGCCAATGACTGCCACCTTCTTATTCTTGAAAAACCATCCATCGCAAGTGGCACAATAAGACACACCCTTCCCGGTAAAAGTTTGTTCTCCGGGGATTCCCAACAGGTTGGATTGCGCCCCGGAAGCAATGATCAACGCTTTTGTTTTGATCTCTTTTGTACCAGCCCAGAGGGTAAATGGGCTTGAAGTCAAATCCACCTTGGTGGCAGCATCAAACTCGTATCGAGTCCCAAATTTCTCGGCCTGGCGCTGGAATAATTCGCCCAGTTGCATCCCTCCTACGCCATCGGGAAAACCGGGATAATTCTCGATTATATTGGTCAGGGCAGCTTGCCCCCCAATATCAGTGCCTGTGATCACCAATGGATTCAATTCTCCCCTGGCGGCATACAATGCCGCCGAAAGTCCAGCAGGACCAGAACCCAAAATCACCAATTTCTCATCCAAATGCTCCAATTCAATCACCATTAGTCACCTCATAACTCTTCATTAAATTGATTGCGTACACCCCAAGAAAGTGCCAAGAATTAGCCCTTGGCAGCTTTATCCGTTATTTCCAACGCCTGATCGATGACCGAGAATCCCTCTTTGAGTTGGTCAGGGGTGATGATCAAAGGTGGGATGAGGAGGACAGTGTGCCAGTGGGTATAAAGGAATACCCCTTTATCCAGAAGAAAATTTCGAAAATTCGTCATCTCGGGACTTGAGCCTGCAAAAGGAGCCATGGGTTCCTTTGTTTTTTTGTTTTTGACCAGCTCCAAGACACCAAAGAGACCGATGGACCGATATTCGCCCATGGAAGGATGGCGGTCAGCCAATTCTGCCATCATCTCATTCATCACTTTGCCTGTTTCGGCAGCTTTTTCGACCAGGTGGTCTTCCTGCATGACCTTGATCACCGCACAAGCAGCAGCCAGTGAAATGGGATGCCCATTCCAGGTCAATCCGCCTTCGAAAACTTTATTATCGAAGGTTGCAGCAATCTCAGGCTTCATCCCAACCGCACCCAAGGGTGCATAGCCAGAGGTAAGACCTTTTGCCATGGTAATGATATCGGGTACCACATCCCAATTATCCACAGCGAACCATTTTCCCGTCCGGCCAAATCCACTCATGACCTCATCACAAATAAGCAAGATGTGATACTTATCACAAAGCGCGCGCACACCCTGGAGATAACCTTTGGGCGGGATGATTATGCCGTTGGCTCCCGTCACTGGTTCAATGAGTATGCCGGCGATGGTATTTGGACCTTCATATAAAATAATTTCTTCCAAATGGTTGAGATAATCCTTGGAGAATTCTTCTTCGGAAATATCCGGGTTATTACGGTGAAAGGTCGAACGGTAGCGATAAGGATCCAGGAAGTGGACAACTCCCGGCATAAGGTTGGGTTCCCACATGTGCCGCCGAGGATCTCCGGTCAACGCCATTGACCCATAGGTGGCACCATGATAAGAACGGTAGCGGGTGAGGATCTTCGATTTGCCGGTATGAGCACGGGCAAATTTGATGGCATTTTCATTGGCGTCCGATCCGCCCAAGGTGTAAAGGAATTTGGTAATCCCCTTGGGAACAATCCTGGTCAATTCCTTTCCCAGCATGGCACGAGGTTTGGTCGCCATCCCTGGACCCGCAAAAGGAAGTTCTTTTGCCTGATCGATGATTGCCTGGATCACCCGTTCATCGCCATGACCTATGTTGACGCACATGACCATGGAATTGAGATCCAGGTATCTTTTACCTGAGGTGTCCCAGAAATATACACCTTTCGCTTTTTTAATCGAAATTGGTTTAACTTTGGACTGGGCTGACCAAGTCCAAAAGTTGTGTTCCATGGATAAGGATAGGATTTCGTCATCAGTCAAATCGAACATTTCCACCTCTAGGGTTTGATGAGGATCGCCCTTGCAGGGGCACCCTCGGTTGCTTTCAATTTCAAGGGAAGACAATATAGCTGATAAATCCCAGGTTCTACCTTCGACAGATCGGCTCCTTCCAGTAATGCCAAACCGCCTCCCAGGAGCGTGTCATGCGTGGGCTTGGAATTCGTGAACGAGCCTACAGACAAATAATCGATCCCCACCAATATCATACCCATCCGCACCAGTTCTGCTGCGGCATCCTGGGAAATAGCAACAAAATCTTTATGAAATTCCTTCTCATCCTTTTCCCAATAATAAGTATTACGGGTCTTGAAGAGGATGCGTGGAATTTTTGGATCAATCTTTACCTTCTTGAGGTCATCCGCCGTGATCAAGTCTACATCATCCCCCATACGCACCACCTGGACAGGTCCGACCAAAACCTCCAAAGGCAATTCATCAATCTTGATCCCGGATTGTACGAAGTGAAATGGAGCGTCCACGTGAGTGCCTGTGTGAACCCCAAGCTCCATTTGAGAAAGGTTATCACTGGCA
>JBGQAS010000329.1:0-2987 GCA_041494435.1 Anaerolineaceae bacterium
CCTGTCGAAGTCCCGGCTTTACCTGCCTTCAACCTGCAGAAAGCCATCTCCACAACCATCCGCAACCACGACCGCGATTATTGGACGGGCACGGTTTACACCACCAACCGCAGGGTATGGGAACACGACGAGAAATTCAAGGAATACCTGCGTAGCATCCGTTGCATGGCTGTCGACATGGAAACTGCCACTATCTTCATGGTTGGGTTTGCCAACCAGATCCCCTGCGGGGCTTTATTGCTCGTCTCCGATCAGCCTATGACCCCTGAAGGGATCAAGACCGAAGCCAGCGATAAAAAGGTGACCAGCGAGTTTACAGAAATGCACCTGAAGATCGGGATCGATTCTTTACGTGAGATTATCAACAACGGGTTAACCGTAAAGCATTTGAAGTTCTAAGTAATGCTCCTTCTTATAAGAGCAGGTATGCCAGTCAAGAAAATAAATACTTAATGATCACGCTACCCGGAACAGAAACCTTACAAAATTACGACCTGGCTCTCGCCTGGAACTGGCAATATGATGCTGGCTTTGTCCGGCTGATGCAGCAAGCTTGTACCGATCATCAAGTATCCCTCCTGCAAGTCACACCTGACAATCTGGATTCGATCTTAACCGGGCTCGGGCAAAATGCCCTCCAAATCAGCACGTTCCTGGATAGAGCAGCAGATACTGACGCACGGTTTTCCCCCCTTTGCGATTGGGCTTCGCTTCACTGCAGGTACGTTTTCAACCCGGCAGCTAAGACTGCCCGGGCGAATAATAAAGCCTTGATGCACTACGCTTTGATCCGGGCGGGTCTGACGACTCCCTATACCATCATCCTGCCGCCTTTCCAGACAAATCCGGGTTTTCCAGAAATCGACCTCTCCGTGCTGAAAAACCACTTCGCCATCAAACCCTCTCACGGCGGCGGTAGTGAAGGGGTGGTCACGGACGCCCACCATCCTGAGCAGGTTCAATCTGCCCGCCAGCAGTTTCCGGAAGATGCCTACCTCTTGCAAGCGACCGTCCATCCCGCCAGCCTGGAAGGGAAACAAGCCTGGTTCCGCGTTCTATACTGCTGTGACCACGTGTATCCCTACTGGTGGCACACGGATACTCATTTGTATTCCCGATTGACTCCAGAAGAAGAGTCGTCCTTGCATTTGGAGCACTTACACAGGATCACGCGAGCGATTGCCGCTTTAATTGAATTGGACCTCTTTTCCACCGAGATCGCCCTCACCGACGACGGTCAATTTGTGGTTGTGGATTACGTGAATGATCCCCTTGACCTTCGCCTGCAATCAGAGGCGGTAGACGGAGCCCCGGATGAAGTTGTTGCCAGGATTGCCAGCACCATTGCGGATTGGGTCTCCCGATTCAAACCTCAACCTGCGCAAATGTAAAGTTAATGAAAATGCAATAGAATTTGCTTACGAACCGCGAATGTTCATAGGAGGATATGATGAAAGGGAACGATAAAATCATTGAGAAGTTAAACGATCTGTTATCCGATGAACTGACGGCCATCAACCAATATATGGTTCATGCCGGCATGGATGACAACTGGGGCTACAAGGAGCTCCACGAGGCGGTTGAAAAACGGGCTATCGATGAAATGAAGCATGCTGAAATGCTGATCGACCGCATCCTTTTCCTCGAAGGCAAACCCACTGTCAGCAATTTAAAGAAGATCTTCATCGGTACCGATGTGGAAAAGCAGCTGCAAAATGACCATACGGCCGAGGACGGCGCCATAAAATCCTATAATGATGGGATTCGTTTGGCAGGTGAAATGGGAGATAA
This sequence comes from Anaerolineaceae bacterium, assembly GCA_041494435.1. Lineage (GTDB taxonomy): Bacteria > Chloroflexota > Anaerolineae > Anaerolineales > Anaerolineaceae > JBGQAS01. Next base: position 1,792 of record JBGQAS010000329.1, read on the forward strand.
TGGCACCCGTGATTTGATGGAAGGGATTCTCAAGGACGAGGAACGCCACATCGACTGGATCGAAGCCCAGATAGATGAGATCGATCAGATGGGTGTTCAGAATTACCTGACAGAACAGATTAGTTAATTATCACTATGCCAAACACCCCGCCCTTTGGCGGGGTGTTTTTAAATTCTTGCATTGATTTTCCAACACTCTCATTATTCTTTGGTTTTTCGGTCAAACATTAATCATTCAATATTTGCGCGAAGCTATAATTTTCTTTGAGAGGCAGGTGAAGAATGTTTCGACGACCCGGAATGCGTTTTGCTGCTGCACAAGCATTGGGACCGGTTGAAATGGCTCAGCTGCAAAATGCCAATCGCTTGATGACGGCCGGTCAGCCTGAAAAAGCAGCCCCCATATTTTTGCAGCTTGCCAGGGAATTACAAGCCACTCAACATCCGCGCAAAGCAGCCAACCTGCATGCCCAGGCATCCCATGCTTTTACGGATGCCAAGGAAGAAACCCAGGCATTGCAACAAGCCCAGGTGACTTTGCGTTTCTTTGTGCGCCTGCAAATGCTCCCGAGGGCTGCTCAATTCTATGGGAACATCCGAAATAAAATGAACCACAATGGCATGTCCGCTTCCGCGACGGAACTTGAAAAGGAATTTGGCGGGGTACCCGCCAAAGTTCCCGCGAGAACGTTGGGAGGTGTGCAGCAAGGACCGCATCACTTGCCCACCAGTTGTCCGAAATGCGGTGCCCCCTTGCGTGCCGATGAAGTCGAGTGGGTGGATGCCATGACGGCTTCCTGCAGTTTTTGCGGCTCGGTGGTCGCCAAGGAATAAAAAAAGAGGAGGACGAAAACCCTCCTCTTCGTTTCTGATTTCAGTTAACCGAACATCTGGTTGTAGTCGTCGATGGAAGCCTGGATGATCTTCGTGGCTTCCTCCACCCCGCAAACATCTTCGATATATGTTTGTGCTTCTTCCCCGGGAATGAGCTTGTAGGTTGAAAAATAGTGCCTCAACCGTTCTATCAACACAGCAGGAACATCTCCAATGTCATTCGCATTAGCCCAGAACGGATCGTTATCCAGGATGGAAATGATCTTGTCATCGGCGGCATTGTGATCCACCATTCTCAAGACACCAATTACCCTGGCGTTGACGACAATTTCTGACTTGGTGATGGGACGTTCGCAGATGAC
>JBGQAS010000163.1:0-5284 GCA_041494435.1 Anaerolineaceae bacterium
CAAAAGTACTCGCAAGTCCGATCCCTTGGATTTACGGCTCTTCCCGTGGAAGCTACCCCCTCTTTCGAAAGAGCGCAAGCTGGATATCACCGGGGTTGTGCTGGCATCCCTGGGACTGCTGACCTTCATCGGGATGCTCGCCACCACCAAGGGCAGCGTACTGGCGCCGGTAGTGAATGGGCTGTACACATTCGCGGGGTACGCCGCCTTCCTGCTGCCGTTGACCTTTCTCATCCTCGGCGTCTGGCTGATCCTGCGGCGCAGCGAGAAGCTGCCCCGCTTTTCCTTTGAACGCTTCTTTGGGATCATCCTCCTGCTGTTCAACATTTTCACTTTCCTCTACATTGTCTCCGGAGCGTATGCGCAGGCAATGAGCGGGTACATGGGCTACCTCATCGGATCGCGGATCAAGGCGGGATTCGGCGTGCTGGGCAGCCTGGTCATATTGCTGGCGTGGCTTTTGATAGCATTAGCTTTGACCCTCGACGTGTCCGTGCCGGACCTGTTGCGTAAATTCGGCGGATTGATCGGACGGATTTTCGCCCGTAACCAGGCAACCTCCCCATTGAACGGCGAACCCTCAGATAATCCTTCATATAAAATAACGGGCAGACAAGCCCGAATCAGTTTCAAACCAACGACGGATGAATCCGTCCACCAACTTCCCCGGGAATTCAAACCTCTGGGCGAACTCGCGAAACCCGTCCAAACGCGCACCGACCGGGAAAGAGCGGCTAAGCCAGTTACAGAGCCGACCCGAGAGCAAGGAACCAGCAGAAGGTTGGGGCGCGAAATGCCCCTTGAGCCGGCTGCAACCGCGACACCATCACACTGGCAGTTGCCATCCATCGGAGCCATCCTCGACCCCGCCGTGATCGAGGCGGTGCACACCGGCGTGGACCAATCGCGCGCGAGGACCATCGAGGAGACGCTCAAGGTGCTGGGGGCGCCGGGCAAGGTGGTGGACATCCAGCGCGGGCCCACTGTCACCCGGTTTGGCGTGGAACCCGAGTACCTGGAATCGCGCAGCGGCGACAAGACCAAGGTGCGCGTCAACCAGATCTCCAAGCTCACCAACGACCTTTCGCTTGCCCTGGCAGCGACCGTGCGCATCCAGGCGCCCGTGCCGGGCAAGAGCTTTGTGGGCATCGAAGTGCCCAACCCCAAAACCAGCCTGGTAGGATTGCGCGAGGTGATGGAATCTGCCCGCTTCAAGCAGATCCACTCGCAGCTGCGAATTGCCTTGGGCAAGGACGTTTCGGGGCAATCCTTTGCCACCGACCTGGAGAAGATGCCCCATTTGCTCATCGCCGGCACGACCGGTTCGGGTAAATCGGTGTGCGTCAACGCCATCCTCGCCTGCCTGCTGCTTTCGAACGACCCCACCGACCTCAAGCTGCTGCTCATCGACCCCAAGCGGGTGGAACTGACCGGGTACAACGGCATCCCGCATCTGCTGGCGCCGGTCGTGGTGGACATCGAACGGGTGCTGGGGGCGCTGACCTGGGTCACCACCGAAATGGACAACCGCTACCTCAAGTTCAACAAGAACGGGGTGCGCAACATCGGGGAGTACAACGCCAAGGGATTCGAGAAGCTGCCGTACATATTGGTGGTGATCGACGAACTGGCGGACCTGATGATGCTCGCCCAGTACGAGACCGAAAAGGTGCTCACGCGCCTGGCGCAGATGGCGCGCGCCACGGGCATCCACCTGATCATCAGCACACAGCGACCCTCGGCGAACGTGGTGACGGGGAACATCAAGGCCAACTTCTCCGCGCGGATCGCCTTCATGGTGGCATCCAACGTGGACAGCCGCGTGATCCTGGATACGCCCGGAGCCGACCGCCTGGTGGGGCGGGGTGACATGCTCTTCCAGGCTCCGGATGCGCCCGCGCCGGTGCGTCTGCAGGGAGCGTTCGTCTCGAACGCCGAGATCGAGCGCCTGGTGGATACCTGGCGGGTGGCGGCGATGAACGCCAGCCCGGAAGCCAAATCGACCACAACGAGCGTGGCAATCCCCGTACCGCAGAACGTGCCCTTCACGGATGCGCCCAACTTCGAGAAGATGACCCCGTCGGACGAGGACCCGCTGCTGGAAAAAGCCAAGGAGTTGGTGCGCCGCGAGGGGAAGGCGAGCATTTCGATGCTGCAGCGCAAGATGGGCATTGGATACATGCGCTCGAGCCGCATCATCGACCGGCTGGAGGAGCAGAAGATCATCGGCCCTTCGCAGGCGAACAGCCAGGTGAGGGAGATATTGGATTGGGGCAGACCGAGCGAATTGCCCCCGCAGGACGCCGAATAGATGATTTTGTAGGGGCACAGCATGCTGTACCCGCAGATTTTCAGTGAAGGCTAAAAAGATTCGCCTTGGAGAGCTTGGATATTCTCAGAGTATCAAGTTTACTTACTTAATTTGGAGACCTTTAAAGTTCCTTTACCTTTAAGAGAGTTTCTTCTGTGACCATTTAAATCAATTGCCGCCAGACACGTAAAGGGGTTCACCATCATTGACCCCGCCATGAATGATGCCATTCTTAACCCCTGCTCCGCTGATAAAGGAATCATTTACAGTATTTGGAATTACTTCGGATTCGAGAATGCTTTCATCTTTGTAAAGGTAAGCAAAAACGGCAGGGAAAATGTCTTGCAATACTGTAATATCGTCATATTCTTCAAAATCATTATCTGGCCATCGGATTGCTAAAAAGGTACCATACCGGTCCTGAATATCTAATCGAGTTATTTCAGAAATTTTATAATTGTTTGTTAATTCTTTTTTACAATTTTTGGTTAAATGGGGGCCATGATCGCCGGCCAAAATTATGATCGCTTCAGGATCATTAGCGATTATTGTTTCAATGTCCTGTTGCATTTCGATATTGGCACCAGTTACTCTTTCTTTATACAATTCAATTTCATTAGGGCGGCAGGCACCTGAATTTTGACTATGGGCAGGTACATTGGTATGTGTATAAACAAAAGCTTGTTCATGTGAAATACTTCTCAGAATGCTTTGTTTTTCATTTACATATTGATCGTGTGAATGTTCTTCAAATGATAGATCAAACCGGAACTCACCGATCAAAACACCTCCTATCATTTGAACGTATGCTGGCGTAGCAAGCTCAGGATATGAATAATCGTAGCTTGAACCTATGCCATAAAACTCCCAATATGTCGGAAAAATGCCATAAGTCTTATAGCCAAGATTTTTCAATATTTCTTGTACAACTCCATCCCCCGAAATTCCTTTCCGCGGATTCCCAATCAACACACTCGATACATCAAAAACCCTGCTCATGGTTTCCGCTGTTGCTGATCCAATTGAATATATGCGTGGGTAAACTTTAAATCCTTGTGAGCTTAAATAATCTGCTTGAGCGCTGTTATCAAATCCATATGCTTTCATTACTTCATTAGGCACATAGGAGTCATATACCAGCAAATAAATATTTGGTTCTGCGACAGGTGTTCTTCCTTTGACCATGGCTGGTAATTTGCTTTGAGTTGAAGCAGACTGATCCCCTGCCGGTTTATTTATTGATATAAGTTGGGTGATGCTATTCGTAACAAAGATCAACCCGAGTAATAAGTACAAAATTCGTCTTTGTTTGAGATTGTATAAAATCCAGATTGCCAGGAAAACGCCGATAAAGATTGGTAATTGAAACTTGAGCCTTCCGAGTTCATACCATGAAAACTGCTGGCTTAAGAAAGGCATGCTGATGACTGTGAAGGCAAAGGTTGTACCTAAAATCATCAAGGTACGAATTGAACGACCATTGCCAAAGATCACAGGTATTATAAAAATATAAAGACTCGAAAAAAGCAAGAAAAAAGCCAGGACAATCAGCATTTCTGTAAACGACAACATCTCTTGATTATTTATGATGTATTGAACTACGGGGGTTAAGGGAAGTAATAAAAGAAGAAAATCGCCTTTGTTGATATTTCCCATTGAATACTCAAACACTGATTGCGAATGCTTAAACACGAACTTAATAATTTTTGTATCCTTCAATTTCAGAATTAAGAAATAAAATAAGTGAACGACAAGTATTCCCACGATCACAATTTTCCACAATCTATCCGTAAAGGCAATATTCACACCTGTTGAATAGATCTTCGGCACAATTAAGGTATATGAAACACCATACAGAACCAATACGATCATTGGAAATAAAAAGTTATTGAAAAAGCTATCAGTGTTCCAGATCTTTTTTTCCATTGACATCACCTGATATTCATTTTTTTATATCAATCAACATAAATATTTAGGATTCATAAAAAGTCCATCTGAGAAAAGAGATAATGGTTTTTTCTATACCGGGGAAGTGATGCCTCTAAATATCCATAATTCTCAAAATGAATTATAAGTCAGATCAATTTTGCCTTCTAGAGGTGAACCAACTGACTTTTTTTCCTTCCTCTCCTTTATTCAAATCATGCTTGTCCGAGTGATTGCCTGAGCCGTGATCCGCCCGCAGCAGGCGAACAGCCAGGTGAGGGAGATCCTGGATTGGGGCAGGCCAAGCGAGTTGCCTCCACAGGAATAAACACCGCCCCTTCTGACGATGCCAACACCTGCTCCTGACTTTGTCATGTCGCGGTGCACGATCTGAACGATCAAGCAAGGAATGCGTCCCCCAAATGCCCCCTCCGGCATCGCCACTTCCCCTACCCGGTTTGTGGGCATCCTTTGCGCCTAGAGCGTGTTTTTGCTCAGGACGCACAGGACTTCTTCTATTTGGGGGAGGTTGGGTAGGGGCAAGAGGCAGGGTAGGGGCAAATTCCAGATGATAGGTATAATATTTTCATAGGAAGGTGCCTATGTCTACATGCGATTTTTGTTATCAGGAAAAACCGAAGGGGAAAACGTATGTGAAATACACCGCGTGGGAGACGGGACAACACACCGCCAACCTGCTGGTGGCGCGAGTGACAACCCATCGCTATACAAACTTTGAAAGGCACGAATTCTTTGTATGCAACGGTTGCGCGGGCAAGCGATGGCTGATCGTGGAAGGGATTTTTGCTGCCCTGGCGGCGATCCTGGCATTGTTCATAGGACCGGCATTCAGAGATGACCCGACCAAGGCTGGAATTTGGATATTTGCCATTTCGTTTTTTATTTTCTTCATTTTGTTCAGCCCGCTTTTCTTGAATTTTGGCAACCAATTTATTACAAGGCTTAAAAAGACCAATCGTGGCATTGAAGTATTTTCGGAAGGGGACTATAAGAACATGACGAAGACTAAAAATTGAGGTAGGAATC
>JBGQAS010000447.1:0-2146 GCA_041494435.1 Anaerolineaceae bacterium
ATTGTTGAAAACTTCCTCGAGTTGAAAGAAATATTAAAAAAAACCGGTGTGCAATTCCATTCTGATACAGATACCGAAGTCATTGCTCATTTAATTGAAAAGAATCTCAAGGACGGATCACTGCTGGTTGAGGCTGTTCGGATTACCCTGCAAACCATCCGTGGTGCCCATGGGATCGTTGTGCTATCTGCAGATGAACCCGACCAGATCATCGCAGCCCGGATTGGGAATGCAGGCGGGGTGGTGATTGGGGTGGGGGAACATGAAATGTTCATTGCTTCTGATGTGCCGGCGATCATGGAGAACACTCATAAGGTGATTTTTCTGGAATCACAGCAGATGGCTATTGTGAAAAAAGATTCCTGGCACATCCAAACGCTGGATGGCAAGGAAGTAAACAGCAAAGTTCAAACCATCGATTGGGATCCTGTATCCGCTCAAAAAGGGGAATTCCAGCACTTCATGCAAAAGGAAATCCACGAGCAGGTCCGTTCCTTGAACGATACCCTGGCTGGAAGGGTGGATTTTGAAAGAGGCGAGATCCAGTTGCCAGAGCTGAACTTAACCCCTAAATTTAGTAATTCGATACCCAAAATCTTTATCACAGCTTGCGGAACGGCTTCTTATGTTGGAATGCTTGGCAAGATCATGATAGAGAAAATTGCTCGAATACCTACGGAAATGGAAATCGCTTCTGAATTCCGATATTCAGACCCGATCATTGCCAAGAATTCTGTCGTATTGGCTATCAGCCAATCAGGCGAGACAGCGGATACTCTGGCAGCCATCGAAGAAGGCAGGAAAAAAGGCGCCAAAATCTGGTCCATCGTCAATGCTATTGGCTCCCAGGCGATCCGCTTGGCGGATGGATACATTTCGATGCAGACGGGTCCGGAAATTGGGGTGGCATCTACGAAAGCATTTACAGCACCCATTTTGGACCTGTATATGCTTGCAGTATTGCTTGCCGATCAAAGAAAGCAGATCAGCGAAAGTGATCGACGTCAAATGGTGCAGGATCTGCGGCTCGTTCCAGACGCTGTGGGTCGCTGCCTGGACCGTGAATCCGATATCGCCAAAATTTCTGAAAAACTGGTCAATGTCCATGATGCGTTGTATATCGGGCGTGGAATTAATATGCCCATTGCCTATGAAGGAGCTCTAAAACTCAAGGAAATTTCATATATCCATGCGGAAGCCTATGCAGCAGGGGAAATGAAGCACGGCCCGATTGCGCTCATCGATGAAGACATGCCAGTTGTAGCGTTGGTTACCAAGGATCCATGGTACGAGAAGATGGTCAGCCAGATCGAACAAGCCAAAGCCAGGGGCGCCAAGGTGATTGCGGTGGCAACCGACGGGGATAAGAGGGTTTCAGGCTTGTGCGATGATGTGATTTGGGTGCCTGAAGTACCCTGGTTGCTAAGCCCGGTAGTCAATGTAATTCCGCTGCAGCTGCTGGCGTATCACATCACTACTTTGAAGGGCTTGAATGTCGACCAACCCCGTAACCTGGCGAAATCGGTGACCGTGGAATAATTTGTGTTAGAATTCTCTCCGATAAATTGGAATTATCGCTGAGATGTTCAATTCAGACGCTGAATTATTATTCCCGCTGAGAGTTTTACCTGAAATCAAAGGCATTCGCAGTGAGACCTGGGCGAAAATGGTTGATCAAGCCTCTGACTCAAAAAGCCACTTGATCGACCAGTTGGCCATGGAGTTGATGCTGGTCAAGCTGGCGGGATGTGTGAATTGCGACTCAGATTCGTTCCGAGCCATGAAGGGTTGCGAGTTTTGCATTCGGCAGGCGCTGCACCGATTCAAAGGCTCCGATGGTGAACTTCTGAGAACGTACGAGCAATCCAAAAAGGAAATCGGAAAATATTGCAAAGACAAGGAATTAGCTTACCCAAGCTGATACTTCAATACAAATGGAAGAGCAAAAGAGAAATATCGTTGGCATACGCTTTGTCAAAATCGGAAAGATGTACCATTTTGAAAAAGGCAAGGTGGATGACCTGACCATTGGGGATAAAGTTGTCGTCGAAACCAGCCGAGGATTACAAATTGGTGAGGTGGCTCAATTTATCGAGAACCCTGTTGATCCCTCTGAAGGTCCCCTGCGACAATTGATACGCCGTGC
>JBGQAS010000078.1:0-7306 GCA_041494435.1 Anaerolineaceae bacterium
AGCCCTTGCCTTCCCCGTGGGATTCGATTCCAAGGGACTGCCGATTGGGATGCAGCTGATGGGCAAACCGTTCGACGAAGGGACTTTGTTCAAGACCGCCCACACCTACCAGCAAGCCACCGAATACCACCTGCGTCGCCCCACGTTGTAAAACCCCCAGCCTATTTTTTCGTATATTAAGCAGCCTGTCTAAAAGGAGTATTAGCAATGTCACAGACTGTATATGAGAATAAATCTTCCAATCCCGGATGCCTGGTGCGGTTCTTGTGGTTCCTTTTCATTGGAATTCCCATTGGATTGCCCTGGACGATCATTGCCTGGGTGTTCATGATCACCATTGTGGGTTTACCGGTGGGGTTGTGGATGATCAATCTTTTGCCACAAATCACTACCCTGCGATTCAAACGGACTGAAACGGTCGTTAGCAATCAGGGCGGGCAAACCGTCGTATCGACCCATGATATCAAACAGCGCCCATTCTTAATTCGGGCATTGTATTTTATAGTGATCGGTTTCTGGTTCAGCCTGGTGTGGTTGATCCTGGCTTGGGTGCTTGCTTTGGTCACCCTCGGATTTGGTCTGCCATTTGCTTTCTGGATGTTCGACCAGGCGGCAGCAGTTACTACTTTGGCAAGACATTAATTTCTTTCACCCCCTTTTTACGCCCGGCTACTAAGCTGGGCGTTTTTTTGCCCTCTACTCCGTTCCCCGATTGCTCTGACGAGTCATGTGGAAGGGTTGTCAAGAATTTCTAACTCCCTGATAGAATGGAGAAGATGCCAAACACACCTCGTCTGACCGCCACGCTGCAAGCCTTGTTTGCTGCCTTTTTCTTCGGGCTCAGCGCGCCTTTATCCAAATTACTGCTGGGGAATATCAACCCCCTCATCCTGGCTGGACTTCTCTACATCGGCTCTGGGTTGGGCACGCTTCTTTTTCGCTCGATACAAAGAATTTTCCTCCCCACCCGTCAGCGTGAAGCCAGATTGGCTCGCCCGGATTGGAAATGGCTGGCTGGAGCTGTTTTACTCGGCGGGATTGCCGCTCCAATAGTTCTATTGTTCGGCCTGCGTGCTACGCCGGCTGCAACTGCTTCTCTTCTTTTAAATTTTGAAGGGGTCGCAACAACTTTGATTGCTTTCCTCCTCTTCAAGGAATCGATTGGTCCGCGAGTTGGTTGGGCTGTGGGATTGATCCTGCTGGCATCCATTTTGCTCTCCTGGAATCCCGGCGCGGGTTGGGGATTCACCCTCGGTGCTTTGGGCATCATCGCTGCCTGTGTTTTCTGGGGTTTTGACAACAATTTCACCCGGCAGATCTCCGCCAAGGATCCGCTCCAGATCGTAACAATCAAAGGCTTGGTGGCGGGAAGCTTCTCGCTTTTGCTTGGACTGCTCACTGGTAGCCCTCTTCCGCAACTTCCCTTCATTCTCGCAGGATTATTGCTGGGAGCCATCAGCTATGGCATGAGCATCGTATTGTTTGTTTATGCCATGCGTGGATTGGGTGCAGCCCGCACCAGCACCTTGTTTGGCCTGGCGCCTTTCGTTGGCGCTGGACTGTCCTTGATCCTTTTCTGGGAAAGTATTTCGTGGTTCTTCCTGGCATCCATCCCGTTCATGGCAGTGGGAGCCTGGTTGCTGGTGGGTGAAAGCCACGCTCATGCCCACCTGCATCCTGCCCTGGAACATGAGCATCGCCATTCTCATTCCGACGGTCACCATGACCACCTGCACACCGAACCCCTTGCAAATCCTAAAACAAGTCATTCCCACCTGCACACCCATCTGGAGTTGGAACACTCTCACACCCACTCGCCGGATATCCATCATCGCCACTCCCATCCCAAATAGTCCGGGATGGTAAAATTTCTATATTCAAAATTCCAAGGAGAAAACCTATGGCCGACCTGCCAAAAACCATACCTGAACTCATGAAATCCGGGTGGGAAACTTACGAGCCCATCTATAAAGAGCTTTCCACTCGTCCGCTCGATGCCAAAAATCTCGAGCATTGGATGTCAGATTGGTCGAGGGTATTTGAAAAAGTGGACGAGCTTTATTGGCGTCTTTACGTAGAGCATACCTGCCACACCGCGGATGAAGCCATTGACAAACAATACAACTACTTCCTTGAGGAAATCTACCCGAAATTCCGCGCTGCAGATCAAAAGCTGAAAGAAAAGCTTCTGACAAGCAAGCTGGAACCCAAGGGGTTCGATATCCCTTTGCGCAACATGCGCGCCGAAGCCGATCTTTTCCGCACAGAGAATATCCCGCTTCTCACTGAGGAAGAGCAAACTTACGCCAATTACGAAAAGATCATGGGTTCCCAGACCGTGCAATGGGAAGGCAGGGAACTGACCATTTCCCAAATGCGCCCCATTTACCAGGACACCAACCGCAGCGAACGCGAGAAAGCCTGGCGCTTGGGGATGACACGTCAACTCGCAGACCGGGATGCCATCAACAAGAACTGGCAGAAATTGCTCAGCATCCGCTTGATGATCGCCAAAAATGCCAACAAACCCGATTACCGCGCCTGGCGCTGGCAATTCTGGTTGCGCTTCGATTACACACCCGAAGATGCCAAGCATTTTGGAGATGCCATCGAAGAAGCCGTTGTCCCGGCTGCCCGCAGGATCTATGAAAAGCGTCGTAAGGCTCTTGGTGTGCAAACACTGCGCCCCTGGGACCTGGACGTCGATCCGCTGAACCGCGAACCCTTGCGCCCCTTCAAGGACGTGGAGGAACTAAAGCAAACTACCTCCCGCATTTTCCACAACGTGGATCCGGTGTTGGGTGGATATTTTGATGAAATGATCCAGGGCAACATGCTCGACCTGGACAACCGCAAGAACAAAGCTCCAGGTGCGTATTGCTGCGATTACAAATCGGTTCGAAAACCCTTTGTATTCCACAATGCCGTGGGAGTCCACGATGACGTCCTGACCATGCTGCACGAGGGCGGGCATGCCATGCACGTTTTTGAATCCGCCGACTTACCCTATTATCAGCAGTTGAATGTCCCCATGGAATTTGCCGAGGTCGCCTCGATGAGCATGGAGCAATTGGGGTCGCCCTACCTTGAAAAATCCAGGGGCGGGTTTTACATGCCCGCCGATGCCGCCCGTTCCCGGGTGGAACACCTGGAGACCAATATCCTCTTCTGGCCCTACATGGCCGTAGTGGATGGTTTCCAGCATTGGGTATACGAGAATCCCGCCAAAGCCGCCGACTCTGTAGAATGCGACCGCGCCTGGGCAAAACTGTGGGACAGGTTCATGATCGTAGTGGATTGGAGCGGCCTGGAAGAGGAAAAGAACACCGGTTGGCATCGCAAACTTCATATCCATGGCATGCCTTTCTACTATATCGAATACGGCCTGGCTCAGCTTGGAGCAACTCAGATCTGGGCTATTGCCCTCAAGGACCAGGCAAAAGCCGTCGCCAGCTATCGCAAGGCACTATCCCTGGGAGCAACTGCCACCCTGCCCGACCTGTACAAAACGGCGGGCGTGAAGCTGGCTTTCGATACCGATACCTTCGGCAAGATGATTGCCCTGATGGAACAAAAAATCGCTGAGTATGAAAAAGTGAAATAAAGCATGGAGGCGGACGAATCCTGTCCGCCTTTTTTGTTCCCAGGATATGATCTCGGGGAGAGGATGAATAAGTGAACTGGAAAGATCAGCTCAAGGGAGAACCAATTCCGTGGCTGTTGGAGCCGGGAGAACCAGCGGTTCGTTACCTGGCAATGCGCGATTTACTGGATAAAAGCAGCGACGAACCTGAATTGGTTAAATCCTGGAAAGCTGCTCGAAAAGATCCTGTCATTTTGAAGATCCTCGAGAATATGGATCCCGAAGGCTGGTGGGTGAGACCGGGGGCAGGATATAACTCCAAGTATAAGGGTGGGGTTTGGTCTTTGATCTTCCTGTCTCAGATGGGTGCCGATGTAAAAATGGATGCCCGTATCGCCGCCGCCTGCAGCTATTATCTCAATCATGCCTTCACCGATAAGGGGCAGATCTGCGTCAATGGCACTCCTCCTTACACAATTGACTGTCTCCAGGGGAACATGCTCACTGCTTTGCTCGACCTCGGATGTGAAGATCCCCGCCTGGATACAGCCTTCGAATGGATGGCACGCACCACTACGGGAGAAGGGTTGGCACCTTCCAGCGACCAGCAGGCTGAGCTGCATTATTTTGGCTACAAATGCGGTCCCGATTTCGCCTGCGGTGTTAACAGAGCCCAGCCCTGTGCGTGGGGTGGGGTAAAGGTCATGCTGGCATTTTCCCGCCTGCCCCCGGATAGGAGAACTCCCTTGATCGAGCGGGCTATCCAGAGGGGCGTCGATTTCTTCTTCCAATTCGATCTGATCGCTGCGAATTTTCCCCAACGCCTGCCAGATGCACCTCCAAACCGGTTCTGGTGGAAATTCGGATTCCCCGTGTTTTACATCACGGACTTGCTGCAGCTCGCTGAAGCGTTCGTCGGGTTGGGATACGGGAATGACCCGCACCTCGCAAAAACGCTCCAATTCATCCGCGACAAGCAGGATGCTGAGGGGCGATGGGCTCTCGAGATGCACATCCCTGGGAAGACTTGGGTGGAAAGCCATCCACTCAAAACACCCAACAAATGGGTGACCTTGCGCGCCTTGCGTGTTTTGAAACGCACCAGGTAATTTTTAACCTTTAATTATTTAAGGAGGGAAAAAATGGATTGGAAAGATCAAATCAAGGGAGATCCCATCTCGTGGCTCTTGGAACCGGGAGATGCCGCTGTCCGGCACCTTGCCCTGCGTGACTTGTCGGACAAAAAACGGGATGATCCCGAACTGGTGAAGGCAAGAAAGGCAGCCCATCAAGACCCGGTCATTTCAACCATCCTCGACAACATGGATCCCCAGGGATGGTGGGCCGAGGACCGAGGGGGATACTATCCCAAATACAAGAGCGCGGTCTGGTCGCTGATTTTCCTCTCTCAATTGGGCGCGGATGTGAAATCGGATGGACGCATCGCAACAGCAAGCCAATATTTCCTGGACCATTCCATCACCAAGCGGGGACAGATCAGCCTCAACCAAACCCCCTCCTACACGGTTGACTGTCTCCAGGGCAACATGGTCACGGCCCTGCTTGACCTCGGATATGAAGATGAACGGTTTGATCTTGCCTTCGAATGGATGGCACGGACTACTACGGGGGAAGGCATAGCTCCATTGAGCGATAAAAAAGCTGAGTTGCGCTATTATGCCGGCAAGTGCGGACCGGACTTTGCCTGCGGCGCAAATTACAACAAACCCTGCGCCTGGGGAGGGATCAAAGTGATGCTGGCATTCTCACGGCTTCCGATTAAAAAGAGAACCCCATTGATTCAAAGGGCAATCGATCGTGGAGCGGATTTCTTTTTCAAGGTGGACCCCTCCACCGCGGATTACCCTAGCAGCACCGAGGGTGCTCCTCCCAGCCGCAACTGGTGAAAGTTCGGATTCCCCGTTTTTTACATCTCGGATCTTTTGCAGCTTGCCGAAGCGCTGGTTGAGTTGGGTTATGGAAAGGATCCGCGCCTGGCAAAAACGCTTCAACTCATCCGCGATAAACAGGATGACCAGGGTCGCTGGGCGCTCGAATACCACTACACCGGAAAAACCTGGGTGGATATCCCCGCTCCCAAAGCGCCCAATAAATGGGTGACGTTGCGAGCCTTGCGCGTGTTGAAGCAGGCAGTTTGAGAGCTTATGCTTTTTATCACCCTGTTCCAGGCGGCATGACAATCGAAGCTTCGAATGCCATAAGGTACAATAAACGAGCGAAGTTAAATCATTTTCCGGGAGGAAAGCATGCCTGATCGATACACCATCGCCATCCCCATGGCGGGATATGGCACCCGCATGCGCCCCCATACCTGGAGCAAACCAAAACCCCTCATCCAACTTGCTGATAAAACCGTGCTGGACCATGTCCTGGACCAGTTCGCTTCTCTCCCTGGCATTCATAACGCTGAATGGGTTTTTATCATCAGCCAGGGTCAGCAGGTTTTGGTGCAGGAACACATGCAGCGGCACCATCCCGGCAAAACGGTGCATTATGTCGTCCAAGAAGTTATGAAAGGTCAATCGGACGCCCTGTACCTGGCGCGCGAATACCTGCAGGGTCCGATGCTGATGTCTTTTTCAGACACCCTCATCGAAACCGACCTTTCGTTCCTGCCCAAAGTGAAACACGATGGGGTAGCCTGGGTCAAAGCCGTACCCGATCCTCGTCGTTTCGGTGTGGCTGAGGTCGATAAGGATGGCTGGGTCACAAGGCTGGTCGAAAAGCCCAGGGATATTGAAAACAACCGTGCTGTGGTGGGTTTCTATTTCTTCCGCTCAGGTAAAGACCTGATGTCTGCCATCGAAGAACAGATGAAACGGGGAGTCTCGCTGAATGGCGAGTACTTCCTGACCGATACCATCAATGTCCTGCTGGAAAAAGGCGCTCATTTCAGTATTAAAGCTGTAGAGACTTGGTTAGATGCAGGCACACGCGACAGCCTTTTAGAAACCAATCGCTACCTCTTGGAACATGGGCATGGCAGTGATGCCAAAGTACATATCCGCAACGGAGTCAAGATCATCCCACCCGTTTACATCCCGACCGATGTGGAGATCACTTCCGGCAGCATCGGTCCGCACGTTTCCCTGGGTCATGGAGTTCACCTGATTAACGCCAACCTCAGCGATACCATCATCGAGGCCAAAACCCGCGTGGAGGAAAGCACCCTCACCCACTCGCACATTGGCCGCAATTCCACCATCAAAGGTGCCCGCGGAAAGGTGAATATCGGAGACGACTCTTGGGTCGAATTGTAAAAGTCGATTGCCATTCGGGCTACACCTACGCCGAAAGACCGGTCTCTGTTGAGATTGATGACCAAAAAATGGAAATAACCAAGATACGGGCTGAATCGCGAACACCAACGGGAAGGAAATTTAAAGTACAGATATCAGATGGAAGAGAAATTGACCTGGTTTACATTGAAAATAAAGATGAGTGGGAAATGAGTGAATAGAAAATCTACAACTTAAGGAGTTCGACAGGAGAACCATGCCAAAAATGACTTTGTCCAACCGGGTTACCACCCTGAAACCTTCCGGGATCCGCAAATTCTTTGACATCGCCGCCACCATGAAAGACGTAATCTCCTTGGGCATCGGCGAACCGGATTTCACCACCCCCAAGCCCATTCTGGATGCCGGCATTCAATCTTTGATGAGGGGTGAAACCCATTACACCTCCAACGCCGGGCTGATC
>JBGQAS010000160.1:0-5324 GCA_041494435.1 Anaerolineaceae bacterium
TCTTTGAAGAAACTTATTCCTTACCAGGGCTTGATCTGGGCGGGTGGGATCTTGCTCTTGTTAGCTATAATTTTCATGCTGACCGCCGGCATTGAGATCGCCTGGCTCGTTGTCCTCATGATCTTTTTTTCCCTTTTGCTTACTTTGCGTCCGAATTATCCCGAGATGAGAAGGGTCATCTCTTTCTTGATCATGTTGGGATTAACCCTCACCCTGGTTGTTGAATTGGTTTATCTCAAGGGTGACTTGGGCAGGATGAACACGGTTTTCAAAATATATATGCAAGCCTGGACGATCCTGGCCATTGCCTCAGCAGGTTCTGTGATCATGTTATGGCCGGCCATCGACCGGATGTGGCATGAATCCTTCCGCAGGATTTGGCTCATCGCGCTGATCCTTCTCATTGGCTCGGCTGGGTTGTTCACTTTATTGGGCACAATGGACAAGATCCGCGACAGGTTCACCTCGAATGCTCCCCATACGCTGGATGGCATGGCCTACATGCCCTATGCCAGCTATTCAGATAACGGGGTGACGTATTCGCTTGGACAGGATTACAAAGCCATTCAGTGGATGCAGGATAACATCAAAGGCTCCCCGGTGATCGTGGAGGGGAATGAAACCGAATATCGTTGGGGCACCCGCTACACGATTTATACAGGCTTGCCGGGTGTGGTGGGTTGGAATTATCACCAAAGGCAGCAACGTGGTGTGGTTTCATCGGAACCTGTCCAGCAACGCGTGGACGAAGTGGGTGAATTTTATTCAACCACAGACCAGGGATTTGTCACAAATTTCCTGGAAGAATACAATGTTAAGTACATCATTGTGGGATTAATGGAAAAGGCGATTTACCCGCCGGAGGGATTGCAAAAATTCGTAGATTGGAATGGCACGCTTTGGCACCAGATCTACCTGGATCGGGACACAGCCATCTACCAGGTGGGACCCTAGGTACCTGATATGACAGCATATGTTCTTGATTTCCTGAAATGGGCCGGGTTTGTCGTTCTCCTCGGGATTATTGCCTTTCCTATCTCGTTTCGATTTTTACCCAAACTGCGGGATAAGGGATATTCGGTTGCCAAAGCGTTGGGTTTGTTGCTTTGGGGGTTCATTTATTGGCTATTAGTTTCTTTGCACCTCGCCCCGAATGAAATTGGCGGAGCCCTCTTTGCCTTGCTTATCATCCTGGGGGCAAGTATATGGTTTGGCACCCGCCTGGGATGGAAGGAAATTTGGTCCTGGGTGAAAACCCACTGGCGCACGTTACTGGTGGTGGACGTTTTGTTCCTCCTCGCGTTCGCCATCTGGACTTTGCTGCGTTCCACCAACCCGGATATCCTCTACACCGAAAAACCAATGGAGTTGGCGTTTGTCAATTCCATAATGCGGTCTCCCACCTTTCCTCCAAACGATCCATGGCTCTCAGGGTATGCCATTTCGTATTATTACTTTGGGTATCTCTTCATTGCCATGTTATGCCGGGTCACGGCTGTCGTTTCCGAAGTAGGATACAACCTTTCGGTTGGTCTTTGGTTCTCCCTGACGGCATTAGGTGCCTACGGGCTTTTATATAATCTCCTGGGGAAAAAGTCCGCGGATATGGAATCCAGGGAAGAAAGCACAAGGGGGAGGTTTTCAGCCCTCTTTGGACCTTTATTTGTATTGCTGGTAAGCAACCTGGAAGCGTTCCTGGAGATGTTGCATTCCAAGGGCATTTTCTGGACCCAAACGGCTTCCGGCGAATGGACATCGAAGTTCTGGGCGTGGTTGAATATCCCGGAACTGGTCAACCCTCCCAATCTTCCGCTCACTTGGCTACCTCGAGGTTTGAACGGCTGGTGGTGGTGGCGGGCGTCCCGGCTCTGGCAGGACTTCGACATCCTGAAAGCTCGCGGACCTCTCGAGGTCATCCACGAATTCCCCGCTTTTACATATTTCCTTGCTGACTTGCATCCTCATGTTCTTGCCATGCCGTTCGTGCTGCTGATCCTGGCAGTGGGGTTAAACCTGTATCGTACTTTCAGTGAATGGAAGATTAAGGAATTCCGGATTCTAGGGTGGCTGAAAACACCTGAGTTTTGGTTGCTCGCGATAATCGTAGGCAGTTTGGGATTCCTGAATACCTGGAATTTCCCGATTTACGTGGCATTGATCAGCGCCGTCTTTGCCCTGACATGCTATGAGCAATTAGGTTGGCAGTGGCGCAGGCTCTGGGATTTGCTGCGTTTTGCCATCGTTCTTGGAGTGGCTGGTGCGCTAATTTACCTTCCCTTCTATTTGAGCTTTTCTTCCCAGGCTGGAGGGTTCCTCCCCAGTATGGAATTCTTCACCGAAGGTAAGTACTATTGGATTCATTTCCTACCCCTGCTGTTCCCCATCTTTGTCTGGTTGATCTGGCAGATGAAGGTGCATTGGGCAGAAATCAAATTTTGGAGTGGTTTTCTCTTTTCCTCGGCTATTGTGTTCGGATTGTGGGTGATCTCCTATCTGTTGGGTGGATTACTGGGTTCTACAGTTTCAATCGGCAGTGCCTTGCAGCAATCTAATTCCACCTTTTGGAGCGGACTGGGAGCAAAATTATTGATCCTTGGGAATGCCTACTTGGGAGTTCACGGAGGTGCTTCTCCTGGTTTGATTTTCTGGGGTTCCCTAAGAGAGCGAATTCTTTCCCCTTTTATATGGATAACCATTTTCCTAATCCTCTGGTTCGTGTGGAGTTTATTCCACGTTTTAATCGCGGAAAAACTTCCCGCTTCTCAGAGGAAATTTGTAGGATCGAGCCTTAGCTCGGATGATTTCCATAATTCCAAGGGATTTGTACTGCTGCTCATACTCCTGGGTGGTGGTTTAACCCTTTTCCCTGAATTCTTCTTCCTGCGCGATGGGTTCGCCGACCGGATGAATACTATTTTCAAGTTTTATTTTGAAACCTGGGTGGTTTGGGGATTGGCTGCCGCTTTTACCACCATTTCCCTTCTTAAATCGCTTCGCAAAGCATGGTTGGCGACGTTTTCAGCCTTGATAGTGATAATCCTGTCCCTCTCCCTGCTTTACCCAATATTCTTCGCTGCCACTGAAACCAACAAGTTCAAGCCAACGGTCATGACCTTGGATGGCTTGCACTATCTTGAAGAGGGTTCTCCCGATGATTATGCTGCCATTCAGTTCTTGAAGAAAGTACCCTCTGGAACGATGGTTGAAGCTGTAGGGGGAAGTTACAGTTACTCGAATGGTGTGGATTACGAACGCATCTCCACTCACACCGGCTTGCCCACCGTTTTGGGTTGGACCGGTCATGAACTCCAATGGCGGGGTGGTGTCGAGGAGATGGGCTCCAGGGAATCAGATGTTAAAATGCTCTATGAAACCAGCAGTTGGCTCCAGGCTGAGAGTATCCTGAAGCAATACCAAATCCGGTATGTTTATGTGGGAGATGTGGAAAGGTTTACCTATAGAGTGGTAATGGACAAATTCTCTGCAAACCTGCCCGTCATTTTTTCGAACACTACAGTAACGATTTATGAGGTTCCTGCCTCCATCCTGGGGACACCATGAGTTTGGCGGGTGAAGGAATGAAAATCGGGAAGCTGAAGAACCAGGTAGTTCTTTTTTCTTTGGCGTTCCTTTTCGCCTTGCTGTTCCGGCTGTTGTTGCTGGGTAAAACCATGCTTTCGGATGGTGAATCCCTGCTTGCGTTGCAGGCGATGAATAATGTGGCTTTCCCGGTGAATGCTGCCATTTC
This sequence comes from Anaerolineaceae bacterium, assembly GCA_041494435.1. Taxonomy (GTDB): domain Bacteria; phylum Chloroflexota; class Anaerolineae; order Anaerolineales; family Anaerolineaceae; genus JBGQAS01. Next base: position 3,749 of record JBGQAS010000160.1, read on the forward strand.
CAATCCTGCATATATCACGCTCACCCGGCTCCTCTTTTTTGTTTTTTCGCCTTCGAATTTCTCTGCCAGGTTAATCTCTGCACTTTTTGGCAGCCTTCTGGTCCTGACACCTATCTTCTATCGCAAATGGCTGGGAGAGAAGACCGCGGTCCTCCTTGCCTTCCTCCTGGCGCTGGAGCCTGCTTTATTTGCTCTTTCCCGGCAGGCAGATAGCACAACCCTCGCTATCACCGCAACCCTGTTTGCCTTGGGAGCATTTCTAAACGGACAATTTGTTCTCAGCGGAATCAGCCTGGCTTTCGCCATCCTGGGAGGACCAGTCTTTTGGCCTTTTGCCTTGAGCGTTTTTCTGGCTGCCCTGTGGAGCGGAGTTTTTTCCAAAAAGAATTCTTCCCAGATCTTTCCCGAACTTACAAGACCATCTTTATTGTCATTTTTGATCGGTTTTGTGCCCGCTTTGATTTTGGTGGGAACCTCATGGTTTCTCGATCCCCAATTATTAAGTGGAATCCCTGCCAGCCTGACTACATTTTTTGCCCCGCCTGCGCTTCCCGAAAATCCATTGATCACTTTTATCCTCATGCTGGGCGCCGGAATAATTTATCTGCCGGTATATTGGATTGTTGGGATCATTGGGATAATCCGTGCGATCCGCTCAAAGGATGCACTGGATATGTTCCTCTCGCGCTGGTTGCTGATCGGATTTGTGATTGCCGTGTTGAACCCTGGCCGGAAATTGACAGATCTTGCCTGGGTGGTCATTCCGTTGATTGTTTTGGTTTCCCGAAACTTGATTTCACTCCTGGAGCTGCCTGAAGATAATCGCACTGTATTTTTTGCCAAAGCCGGGTTTGATCTGATCATCCTCTCTTTTGTATGGCTAAACCTGCTTTGGATAATCCGTAATTCCTCCTTGGGTATTGGTGAACTCTCATTGAGATTATTGGCTGTGGCAGGTGCTGTGCTTATGATTGTTTTAGTCACCCTCCTGATTGGGTGGGGCTGGTCATGGCGAGTTACCTGGAAGGGATTGGCGCTCTGTCTGATGATCCTGCTCTCAATCAATCAGTTAAGTTCCATCCGTCGCGCAGGTGGCTTGGCTGTGAATCCCGCCAATGAATTCTTTTCCAATTCGCCCGAAGTAACCGACGATGGCACTTTGAATAATATCCTGTTTCAATTCTCTCAGAACCTGAAGGGTGCTCAACCCGCAAAAGATGTTGTGGTCCTGTCTCCCTATCTTCCTTCCCTGGAATGGTCGTTGCGTGACCTTCCCAAAGTGGAATTTCAGGAAGCCTTGGACCCCAACTCGTCTCCGGATTTTGTAATTTCCTCTACGGATGCGAAGCTCGCTTCACGGGGAGATTATCGTGGAGAATCCCTGGTCTGGCAGCAAAAGACGATCTGGGAGAACCTTAAATGGTACGACTGGGCAAATTGGCTTGCCTTTCGCGATGCCCCAACCACCCGGCAGACGTTATTACTTTGGATCAACACAGATCTGTTCCCACCCAATTAATCAAGGAGCGAACGACATTGCATAACGATAAGGGAAAAAAGCGATTGATGATAGCAA
>JBGQAS010000151.1:0-5372 GCA_041494435.1 Anaerolineaceae bacterium
ATGATTTGCCGCCAGTAGGGGATTTCCCCGGTTTCAGGTTCAACGGCCTGGTTTTCCGCTTCAGGTTTGGCTTCCATGCCCATTTCGGAAGCGACAACAGCCGCTGTGTCATAATCGATAAGCTGATTTATATTGGCAATCACCCCATTTGCCATTAGTACCTTGATTACCTGGATCGGGCTGGTGCCCATAATCTGTGCCAAATCGCGCACAGTAATGCTGCTGGGCAGTTCAATAGTTTTGACGACGGTATCGCCCATATTCCACCTCTTTCTAGGTTGTTCCCCTCTTGTTCCCTAATACGGGGCTACTGAATCAAAATCGATTCAATCCCCGGAACTTGCCTCTACTTCAACCATTAATCAATAACTACTCACCATCATTCTTGCGGCTCTGATTCTGCCGCGGGGAGAGTTTGTACAAATTGTTCCAAAATCGACCTGTCGTTGTCGCTCAGCTCTGTTTTCAGTGCATTCGCCAACGACCCTTTCAATCCAATCTTCCAGCAGGAACGCTGGTCGTGGAGGTAGGCTCCCCGTCCAGCCATTTTACCTGTCGGATCCACCCGGACGCCTTCTGCAGTCCGAACAATCCGGATCAAAGACCGCTTGGGTAGTACCATCCGGCAGCCCACACATGTGCGCTGTGGAATATGTTTTACCCGGGGTCGCGTCTTGTGGGGCATTCAAGCTCCGTTTATACGTCATCCGTGAATGTATCGTCGCCGCGTTTGTGCTTCTTATGGGCAATAGTAATGTCGCGGTCCGGGTCATATTCAACGACGACGCTCTTGACCTTTTTCTTCTTCTTATCCTTCACATCCCCTTCGGTTTCCTCTTCTTCCTCTACTGCTTCTTTCTTTATGGTTTCAAGTTTGAAGAGTTCGTCGTAAGACAATTCCTGTTCTGCCGGAGACGGTTCTTTTTCCACAACAGGCTCAGTCTGCTCCTCAACGGGCTCAGGGACCTCAACTTTTTCAGGTTCCACCGCTGCAACTTCTTCAGGGACAGCCACGACTTCAGCTGGCTTTTCAGCTTCAGCTTTGGATGGCAGGAGCATATTCACCAGTTTGTTGATCTCTACCATCGCTTTGGGGCCAATCCCTTGCAAGCCAAGGACTTTGTCGGAATTCCGCTTGATTTGTTCAAGCAGCGATCCGGTGGTTTCAATACCCGCTCCCTGCAAGGTGAAGGCTACATGCTCGGGTAAACCCGAATCGAGAATATTCTGTTCGAAGATTCCAGAGGGAAGAGATGCTTTGATCTCTGTCAGCAGGGTATCATCCACGGTTTCAACAACAACCGGTGTTTTAATCGCGATGGTTCTCTTCTCAACCCGGTCGACGAACTTGACCATCTTGTCGTATTCTTCCGGCGGCAATGGTTTGCCTTCAGCTTTGCGAGCCAACATATCTTCTATGGAGGGTACAATTTCTTTTTCAGCTTCAGCAATTTCCGCCAAAGACTCGTCATTCTTTAACTTGAACAGGGCATCTGCGGCGGCTTCGGGCAGGCTCTTGATGTCAATGCGCCAGTTGGTTAACTTGGCAGCCAGACGGGCATTTTGCCCATCCCGGCCGATTGCCAAGGAAAGTTGGTCTTCAGAGACAACAACAGTAGCAGTCTTGCCTTCCTCACCATGTTCGTTCAAATACACACCGCTTACACGAGCAGGTGAAATGGCTTTCATAATAAAGAGAGCTGGATCACTGTTCCATTCGATGACGTCTATCTTTTCATCATGCAGTTCGCGTACAATAGCCTGGATGCGCGTGCCTTTGATACCAACACATGCACCCACCGGATCGATTCCGGGTTGGGTTGCAGATACGGCGACTTTGGCACGCTGACCGGGTTCCCGTGCGATGGAACGGATCTCAACGATCCCGTGGTAGATCTCAGGGACTTCATTTTCAAGCAACCGGCGCAGGAAGTTGCGATGCGTGCGTGAAAGGATAATCTGCGGTCCGCGGGGGCTTTCTTTTACTTCGGCTACGAGGGCGCGTAGGCGGTCGTGAATGCGGAAACGCTCGCCGGGGATCATTTCCTTGCGAGGCATGGTGCCTTCGGCCTTCATTTCAAGACCGATGGTCATTCCCATCATATTGACGGCCTGGATGATACCGCTGACGATTTCGCCCAGTTGTTTCTCGTAGTAACTGATTTGGGCTGAGTGTTCCGCTTCACGGATTCGCTGCTGGATCACCTGTCGGGCCGTCTGGGCAGCCACCCGGCCGAAATCTTTGGGGGTGCTTTCCACAATAACCATGTCACCCAGCTTGGCTTCGGGGTTCACTTTACGGGCTTCTTCGAGTGTGACTTCCGTAGTGGGTTCCAGTACATCTTCAGCAACTTCTTTTTCCGCATAGACGGTCACCTTGCCGGTTTCAAGATCCACCTTGGCTTCCACATGCTGTTCCGTGGATGTGTTTAGTGCGCGTCGATAGGCAGATACCATTGCCGATTCGAGTGCCTGGAGAATAATCTCCTTGGGGAGACCCTTCTCTTCCAGCACCTCATTGAACGCCAGGGTAAATTCGTTTTTCATGCTTTCTTTTCTCCAAAATATTCAACTCTTATAAGCAGAAAAGTGGGGGCTGCCCACTTTTCAGTGTTAACTTACAACGATGACTGGGATATTTTATCACATGGCTATCAAGGTTGCAAGATAAATGATCCTCGCTCAGGCAGCGTATCAAAGCTTTACGTGCATTCTAGGTACTTACATGCTCCGGTTTGATCTTGATGATCTCACGGATCTCATCCGCTTTCCTCTTTTGATAAGGGGCCGTGCCATGATATCTCATGTTTAACAAATTGATATGTTCTTCCGCTCCCTGGGTTGTTATCTCGACGACCTTTCCACGAATCAACAGTTTCCGGTAAGGATTCTGAGGATCCTGGATTGATAATGCCACCCGGGAATCTCGGGCAACATTTTTCGCCTTTTGCCTTCCTTGGGCGGTGTTTACAAGAACATAAGTCCCATCATAATCAATCCAAACAGGAGACACCTGTGGACCACCCTTCATCATCAAAGTTGCAAAACTGGCAAATGTTTTTCCAGTCAACAGGTCCTTATTATTCTCCAAAAGCATTTTCATTTCATCATTCATATGTCTTCCTTCCCTCACTATTTATATTCGTATTATATAATTCGATGACCCAAGTAAATATAAGGAAGCTATATGAAAAATGATCCAAACGCATGGTGGAAAAAGGGTGTGATCTACCAGATTTACCCTCGCTCTTTCGCCGACTCTAATCAGGATGGGATCGGCGATCTCAATGGAATTACGAAGAATTTGGACTACCTTAAAGACCTGGGAGTGGATGCCATCTGGCTGTCACCCATTAATCCATCCCCCGACAAGGATTTCGGATACGATGTTGCGGATTATCTCGATATAGATCCAAAATTTGGCACGATGAAAGATTTCGAGCTTCTTATCAAGGAAGCCAGGAAAAGGGGTATTCACGTCATCCTGGACCTGGTCCTCAACCATTCGTCCGACCAACATCTCTGGTTCATCGAATCGAAGAAATCCAAGGATAATCCCTATCATGATTTCTACATTTGGCATGCTCCGGCAAAAGGTGGTGGAGTTCCCAACAACTGGCAATCCGTCTTTGGCGGAAAGGGATGGGAATATGTCCCTGAATTGGGTCAATATTATTACCATATGTTCGTCAAGGAACAACCGGACTTGAATTGGCGCAATCCCAAGGTGCGTAAGGAATTACTAGATGTGTTCCGGTTTTGGCTGAAAAAAGGAGTGGACGGCTTCCGCCTGGATGTGTTCAATAATTACTTCAAAGATGCACAATTCAGAAATAATCCCATAAACCGCTTTGGAATACGGCGCTTCGAAAGGCAAACCCATGTGTATGATACCGACCAACCCGAGATGATCCCCCTGCTTCAGGATATCCGCAAAATTCTGGAATCCAAGCCGGGAAGTTATGCTGTTGGCGAAACCTTCATGGGGGGGATGAAGATGGCAGCAAAATACTGTGCTTCTGGGTTGTTGCCGGGGACATTTAACTTTTCCCTGGTGGGAGGTGCATGGAATGCCCGTACCCTGCAAAGAAAAATTACGGAATGGGATCAGGCTGTCGATGATCAATCCTGGCCGACTCAGGTGATGAGCCATCACGATGTTCGCCGCATCGCAACCCGTCTGCATGCCTCGTCAGATGACCGCAAACTAAAGCAAGCTGCGGCATTACTTCTCACCTTGCGTGGGACTCCCTATATCTATTATGGGGATGAAATTGGGATGCGGGATATCCACGTAGGGAAGCGGGAGATACAAGACCCCCTTGGAAAACAACTTTGGCCTTTCCCGGTGGGCAGGGATGGGTGCCGGTCTCCCATGCAATGGGATGATAGTGAATTTGCCGGATTCAGTACTCATAAGCCCTGGCTGATAGTTCATCCGAACCACACACAAAGGAATGTGATTCAACAAAGATCTGAAAAAGATTCCCTGTTTCATTTCTACCGAAATTTAATTCACGTCCGCAAGAAAAATGAAGCTTTACGCGAAGGCATGTTCCTGCCCCTAACCTATGACCCTCTCTACATCATGGCGTATTTGCGCCAGACGGCACATGAGACCGTCCTCGTTGTTTTGAATTTCAGCCGTCGAAAAATGAAATTCTTCTTAGGGAGGGAATTAGCCAAACATAATTGGCAATTGCTTTTGTCTTCCAATGCCGACCAGGAAACAACCATCAAGTCCAATTCTTTGCAGCTAGCAGGTTACGAAGCCTGTATTTATAAAGCGATCTAGAATCAAAATCCCTCAGAATATCTGAGGGATTTTACTGGCGGAGAGGGTGGGATTCGAACCCACGATACCTTGCGGTATGCGCGCTCTCCAAGCGCGTGCATTAGGCCGGACTATGCAACCTCTCCAGGTGGAATTTCCGTCCAACCGCGCGAATTATACCATAGGGGTTTTTCTGATGAAATCAATTGATAATGTTTTGTTATATATCTACTAACAACTTGTATTTCAACCATAATGTTTGTACATTGAGTTAAATATTCAGAAGGAGGTGAAATATGCCAAGTGTTATCGATGTGGAAGGGATTGGTCCAAAGTATGCTGAGAAGTTAAAGAAAGCCAGGATTGCAACTACCGAGGCATTGCTGAAAAAAGGCGCCACTTCCAAAGGACGCGAGGCAATCGTCAAAGCATCGGGAATATCTCATGATCTGATCTTGCATTGGGTGAATTTCGTCGATCTGTACCGGATCAAGGGTGTAGGCTCGGAATATTCCGAGTTGCTCGAAAAGGCCGGTGTGGATACCGTTGTTGAACTATCCAAAAGGGTTCCCGAAAACCTGGTTGCGAAGATGACCGA
>JBGQAS010000410.1:0-2388 GCA_041494435.1 Anaerolineaceae bacterium
CCGGGATGGTTGTTCTTGCGCAAACAACAACCCCTGTTGCGATTTCCTCTGTTGATATTTCTCATTTCCCCAGTGTTTCGGTTGATATTCAATTGTCAAGAGAAATCAACTCCCCCTTCCCGACCCTGGCAACCGATCAAGTCCAGGTATCGGAAGATGGTAAAGCCATTCTTCCTGGGTCAGTTAATAAGATTGAACCAGGGTTGCAAACGATCCTGGCTCTGAATGCAGGTACTTACATGGCAATTGACTACCGCCTGCAAACGCTTTACCAGCATGTCCAGATGCAGGTCCTGGATTGGCTGGCACTTCAATCCAACTCAGTCAGAGATGATTATAGTTTTACTTCCAACTCAGGGCCCATCTTTTCCCACGTTGCCGATCCCCAAATCCTCAGTCAATCCCTGGGGGGATTCAAACCCAATCTCCTGGCGTCCGTTCCGTCACTTCAAGCACTTTCCAGCGCGATCGCAATAGCAACAGAACCCCTTCCACGGCAGACCATGCAAAGGGCAATCCTTTATATTACCGTCCTCCCCGACCGTGCATCGGTTCAAGCCCTACCCTCGTTAACCGCACAGGCAACCAGCCTGGGCGTGAAGGTATTTGTTTGGTTGATTGCTCCTTCTGATTTGGCCGAGTCCCCGAATACACTTCCGTTAATCAAATTGGCAGAAAATACGGGAGGCGATTTCTTCCTTTACTCCGGTCCTGAAACGCTGCCCAACCTGGAAAATGAATTCAGCAATCTGCGCTCGTATTTCCAAATTCAATACACTTCCCTTGTCCGTAAAAGTGGGACGTATGATGTTTCTGTAAAGATTCTCGGATCCGGAAATGAATGGAATTCGCCCGTCCAGTCCTTTGACATTAACCTTTTGCCCCCCAATATTTTCTTTCTTTCCCCCATGACTTCGGTTCATCGAATCTGGGAGGAAACACCTTCCTCGAAACAGAATATTTTGACACCTTCCACTTTGACCTTCCAGATCAAGACGGAATTTCCAGATGGGTATCCACGGTCTTTTCTGAAAACAGATTTCCTGGTCGATGGTGAGGTCATCCAGGAATTGACCACCCAGCCGTATGAAACTTTCTCCTGGGATATTTCTGCCCTCGAAAACAGTGGAGTGCACATTATCCAAGTTCAGGGGGAAGATATTTTGGGATTCAAATTCCAAACATCGAAAATCTTCGTCGAGTTCGTCGTGGATCCATTGCCAATATCGGTATTTTCCCGAATCCTTGGATTCTTAACCAGCGGACCAGTTTTGGCTACGATAATTGGCTTGATCACCATTGGAACTATCATCGCGATTGTTTTGCGTACCAATCGCAACTTGTCGGATAAGAAAAAGCAACCAAAACCAGTTCTGAATTTCACCGATCCGTTAACTCAACAGGTGGATTTTCAAACGGTGTCCAAACCCCTAAATGGAAATTCCGCCCATCCTTCTCCCACGCTATCGCTGGGCGAAAAACCCTATGCAAGATTGGTGAGGTTGAGTGAAATCACCCAAGATACCATTCCGGACGCCATCGTTTATATAACAAAAAAGGATGTAACTCTGGGGAGTGATCCACGGGTTGTGTCCATCGGGATTCCTTCTTCATCCGTTAGCCCAATCCACGCGCGGATTCATTTATCCGATTCAGGGACATTTACCATAAATGATTTAAAATCTACCGCGGGAACTTGGGTGAATTTCGCCCCGGTCTCAGCAAAAGGCGCATCTTTGGAAAATGGAGACCTGGTAAACATTGGAAAATTATTGTACCGCTTCGAAGTATTGAATCGACCCCTGGTCTAGAATGTTCTTCTCAATCCTTATCTCCCAGAAAATCCAACGAGACCCTCGCTCGTTGTAAAACGTTTTGAGCGCGTCTGACTACGGGCATATCCACCATTTTTCCGTCCATCGCAAAGGCCCCCTTTCCCAGCCTGGCATTTTCCTGAAATGTACGCACCACTTCCATTGCAGCATGGACTTCATCCGCAGAGGGTGTAAATGCGTTTTGCACCACTTCCACCTGGCTGGGATGAATGATTTGCTTCCCGCCGAATCCCATCCGTGCCCCTTCTTCAGCTTCCGTGCGAACTAACTCGATATCGTGAAAATCAGTGCATACCAGATCAATAGCTTGGATACGGGCAGCGGCAGCATTCAAGACAACCAGGCTGCGAGCAAAAAATATCTCTTTAGCATCCCGGGTTCGTTTTGCTCCCAGGTCGGCTGCCAGGTCCTCACCACCGAAGATTACGGCGTCCATCCTTGGGTCTGCCCGACATATTTCGCGCAAATTTAATATTCCCGTCGCACTTTCGCAAATGGCAATGATTCGGATGGAACCTCGTTCCCATCGGTTTTTCTTCTCCTGGCTGGCAAG
>JBGQAS010000043.1:0-9506 GCA_041494435.1 Anaerolineaceae bacterium
CGATTTGTCGGGTAATCATCAGTAATTTTTGAAAAGGAGCCGAAAGGCTCCTTTTTTTACTTTACCTGGCTGGCGTAAACCGCCGCCCCAATGATCCCCGCCTGGTTTTGATATTGCGCCTGGACAATTTTCGCCCTCGTTTTCAGCAAAGGGATGAACTTATCTGCATCCCGGCTGATCCCTCCCCCAATGATGATCAAATCGGGAGGAGCCAGGAATTCAATCTCATCCAACACTTCCTGTAACCTGCGGGACCAATTCTTCCAGGACAATTTCTTAATCTTTCTTATCGCAGCAGAAGCCCGCTTTTCGGCATCTTTCCCCCTAACCTGCATATGCCCAAATTCAGTGTTGGGAAAGAGATGACCATCCACGAAATAGGCGGAACCAATCCCGGTGCCGAGGGTAAGAAGGAGCACAACTCCCTGGCTGTATTTCACCCCTGCTCCGAAATGCATTTCGGCAATCCCGGCAGCATCCGCATCGTTCAAGGTCAATACGCGAGTATGGCTTACCTCAGAAAGCAACTTATTGATATCCAACCCAATCCACTTATCGGAAATATTCGCTGCAGATTCACACACCCCATTCCATATTACCGCAGGGAACCCTACTCCAACAGTGCCTTTCCAGGTGAAATGATCAACGATTTGCTTGAATACAAGAGCTACCTTGTCAGGATTGGCGCCATCAGGTGTAGCGACTTTAAAACGAACAGTAATCAGCTGACCTTTTTTTGTGTCAACAATGGCTCCTTTTAGTGCTGAACCCCCAATATCGATCCCCAATATGTTCATGCCGAAATTGCTCCTTGGAATAGTTTATGGGCAGGCGTTGTTTTGATGTTCTTCAAATGTGATGGCAAAGGAATGCAGACCCGAACCATCGCATCGCGCTCTGAAATAATAATACGGGGTTTGAGCCGGAAAGGCAACTGATTTTAGTGCTGCAATGCTTGGATTGCAGATTGGACCTGGAGGCAATTGTGGGTTGAGATAAGTGTTGTAGGGAGAAGCGACTTGGAGGTCATCCAGTGATAAAGGACTCTTCCACCATGTTCCCAACGCAGCATCATATCCTAGGGCATATTGAACTGTAGGGTCGCTATCCAGTTTCGTTCCATTCGCCAACCGGTTGAAAAAAACTGATGCTATCTGGGGCATTTCATCTGCGACCATGGCTTCGCGTTGAACCAGGGATGCCAATGTGAAGGCTTGCTCTACAGTCAATCCATTCTTCTGGAAAGCGGCCTTCATATCAGGGGTGATCTGCGCCCAACCCTGCTCTATGATGATTTCAATCATTTCTTTAGCTGAACTAATCCTGGGTAATTCATAGGATCCTGGCAGAAAATACCCTTCAAGGCTGGTAACCACAGGAAAATCAGCCGGGAGTGATATCTGGCTTGGATTTCTCACCAGGGATGGAAACTCATCTGCCGAAAAGGTAAGCCCCGAAGTTGGCAGTGAAGCTGCAATCTCCTCCACTCGCCAACCGGCCAGGATGGAGAATGTGATCTCTGAAGGAGTCGCATCCAGTAAGGCATGTGCGATTTGAACCGCATTCATGGAAGAGTTCAGTTTGAATTCACCTGCCTGGATGTTTTTATCCAACCCCGAAAATATAAGGTAATTGCGAAAAGACGAGGCTTCCCGAATTAATCCTCGATTTAGCAAGTCCAGAGAAATTGCATCCACCGATTCGCCCAAGGTAATCGAAAAAGTTACTTCACTTCCTGCAGGATCAACCGGTGAAATCAGATTGTAGCGTGCGAAAAACAATCGGTCAGCATACAGAATCTGCTGCAACGTAGGAAGGGATGGATCTGGTTCACCAAAGGTGGCGATAGCATTCTGCGGAAACACAACCACAAAGGCAATCAAGAAAGTTGCGGCTAGAAATCCAACGAACAATAGGATCAATACAGTGAATAGACAGGAACGATGCTTATGAGATTCCATTAGGTTTTCTCTTTTTCCCCGGATTCATCAAGATAAGATTGTAAAATAATCGTGGCTGCTAATTCATCCAGGTGCCCTTTCCGTTTCGAGCGCTTAACCCCCATTTCCCTCCGGGTTATTATGGCAGTTTTTGTACTCTCAAACTCATCCCACAATTCAACTTCTGAAAATCCCATTCCACGAATTGTATCAGCCAATTTTTCTGCTTTTCTGCCCTGGGGAGTAAGCTGATTATCCTCATCGTAAGAACTACCGATGATGATCTTATTAGCTCCTTTCTCCCTGGCCAACTTCACAATTTCCTGGGCATCTCTTTGCCTGGAAACATGCTGCAAAACTTTTACTGGATTTGCAATGATGCCCAGTTCATCACCGATGGCCAGACCAATCCTCTTGTCGCCAGGATCTACAGCCAGTACTTTTTGTTTCACTGAACTCCTGGGTAATCAATCACGATTTGATCTGGTATAAGGGGAATCCAAAACCAAAATGAAGGGAAAAGTACAATCATCGGGGTTTGCTTCATGTCAATATAGGATTCAATGATATTCATAGCTTGCTTTTTGGTCTTCCCCAAAATGGTACTCACAACCTCATTATTATCTACCGCTTTCTGGATTGATTGTGTTATCTCAATTTGCGCGTGAATTATCTGCTCACCCGCTTCAAACGATGTAATCACAGGATCGCTATAGTGCAAGGTTCCTGCCACTTGCTGGTAACCCTGTGGAATTGAGACTGCCGCAAGGGTAGAAACAAATTGGTCCAGATCACCCTGTTTTATGGTCAAGAATTGATAAGTGCCTGTCACTTCGATTGTTAATTGATCACCAGGATCACCAATTTCGAGGTTCGTTGTCATGGTTTCTCTCACCAATTGCAGTGATTCTGTAACAGTCAACTTTTCAGTTGGAGAGGAATTCTCAATTTGAGAAAGAACATCCGCACGCAACTTTTGGGAAACTTGGGATTTCAGAAGTTGAACATCGCTCTCGCTCACCGCCTTGACCCGGATATCGCTTCCACCGGTTGTTGATATCAGATTGGTGACTTGCAGCAATGATCCATAAGGCTCTGAGACAGAGTTAATGCTGAGCGGAGGCAAATTGCCTACTATACCCGCTGTTAACGCTGATATGGGGACATCTACAAATAGCCCCTTACCAGCAGGAATAAAAACTCCAGTAAGAGTCTGAAATTGCAGATTAGGATTGTCTGAATTCAATCGCAAATGGGCGGGAAGAAACAGTTCATTTTCAGATAAATTTGTTATCCGAACTGTTCCGGTTGCGAAATGATCTGGAATGCTGGTTTCACCCGTAGTGGGAATGGCATCAGTTTCAGATAGTATAACGTTTTGAGGTGATGCCGGGATTTTTCCTTCCAAGGATGCAATTGTGTACGCTGGACTGGCAGAAAACTCAAGAATTAATCTTTGAGGGGTTTGTTTGGGGTAGAGAGTAATTCTAGCTTGAGGAATCAATATCAGGACCAAGACTATGGGTGCCAAAGTCCCCAAAGTGAAGAAGAGGATTTTTTGCCAAATAGGAAGTAGCCTTTCTTTTTTTCTTTCAACGTTATATTCTTTGAATTTGCCAATTGCTATTCTTGTCTGAGACTCCGGTTTCCATATCTTCGTTAGAAAATCAGGCCAATCCTGTTTTTGGGCTGCAAGAACCGTTGAAAACACTTTCACGCCGGTCAATTTTCCCAATCCTTGAAGATATTTTTGGGATGTGGAAATGGCCAATTGAGCTCCCTGTTTTTTGGCTGCTCTTTGGAGAAGGACTAGATCAATACGTCGGTGAATGCTTTTGTTGTTATGGGGGACGATCAGTAAAATGCGCTTGGACGGATTCCATTGCATCTTGTCCTTTATGGACAAGATATCATCGTTTTCATCTATTTGGATCAGCGTAGTTTTCATCCGGTTGATTCAAATTATACATTGAACAAAGTCATGTCCAATTCTTTATGCAGGTACTATCTATCACGTTCAATGGACAAAAAGAATATAATTAACCCAAAGAATGGAGATGAGGAGAAAATATGCAGAAATTTGTTTACTTACTTATCTTGGGTATCCTTCTTACCGGTTGCAATTTTCCTTTACTGCAAACCCAAGTTCCACCAGACGCAGTTGCCACCCAAGTGGCTCAATTTCTGACCCAAACATCAGTTGCGATTCCACCTTCTGAAACGCCCTCTTTGAATCAAGCCACACCCACCCTTCAAGCAACCCAAACCATTACCCCGACCATTACCCCTACCCTCGGTGATCCATCTGCCTCACTGGGTAACCCATATTGGTCAGGCGGTTTAAATTCTGGTGTAGCCTTTGGATTAAGTACACCCTATTCAGATTCAAATTCGGAAATTTCCCTTCAAAATGGAAAAATGATCTTAACCAGCTTGATTGCCTCGGGTTGGAGGAATTGGAGATTAACCGACCGGGGTCTATCCGATTATTACCTTGAGGCTTATTTCAAAACTCAGACCTGTTCTGGTCAGGATCAATATGGGCTGGTTTTCCATGCACCTGACTACGGGAGTGGACAGGGGTATTACTTCATCGTTACATGCAATGGACAGTTTGGACTGCTGAAATGGAATTCAAGCAACCAGTCATATATCCTGGCTTTGAACACGAATTCCAACATCGTACCTGGATCCAACCAAACGAACAAATTAGGAGTGTACCTTAAAGGAAATTCCATCCGGCTTTATCTAAATGGCAAGCAAGTCTTCGAGACAACGGATGCGACATTTCAATCTGCAACAAAATTGGGGACATTCATCGCAGCAGTTAGCACACCGGGTTTTACAGTCGAAATGAGCAACATCCAATTGTGGAATGTGCCCTAGATGGAATTTTCTTTCAACCCAGCCGCTACGCGTGAGGATGCCATTGCTATTGCCAAGGATGTAATTTCCAGGCAACCGATCTATTTGGATTCAGAAACCACCGGCCTTAACGATAATGATGAAATTATAGAAATTGCCATTATCGATCATGAGGGATCCCCAAAACTGGAATCCCTGATCCGTCCAACCATCCCGATCCCTTTGTCCTCAACAAACATCCACGGCATATCCAATCTCATGGTCAGGCAGGCACCCTTTTGGAACAGCGTTTGGCCGCAGGTCAATGAGCTTCTCATAGATCACATCATTTGCACATATAACTCCGAATTTGACAGGAGGATGATGCAACAATCGCATCGGAAATTCAAGTTACCTTGGAACCCGAGCCATAATTTTTTCGATATTATGGGACTTTTTTCGATTTTCAACCACGAATGGGATCCAATCCATCGTTCTTACCGCTTAATTCGCCTGGAAAATGCCGGGAATTTGTTGGGAATCCACCTTCCCAATTCACATCGCGCTTTGGATGATTCTCGCCTTGCAAGGGCCGTCCTGCATTCGATCGCCGGATTGCCTTATTAATTGCCTCAATCATGCAAAAAATTCTTTTGGACAAAAACCAAAAATCAGTCCTGCAACATGCAGGTAAATCCAAGGTATTTCTGCGCGGACCAGCTGGATGCGGTAAAACAACCGTGGGTTTGTCCTGGCTTGAAGCATGCCTCAAATCTAAAATTCCTGCTGATAAAATCCTGATTCTCGTACCACAACGTACCCTGGCAACCCCCTATTATCAATACATCCATAGCGGCAATTTCAATCCGGGTGCGTTTCCAACCATCCTCACTTTTGGTGGATTGGCTCAACGTATGATTTCCCTGTTTTGGCCGTTGATCTCCAAAGCTGCAGGATTCAAGAATCCCAGCCAACCCGCCACTTTTCTGACACTTGAAACTGCTCAATACGAAATGGCAAAAATCGTGCTCCCCATGATCCAACAAGGTGAATTTGAGAGTGTAACCATCGACCGGAACCGCTTGTACTCTCAAATCTTGGATAATTTAAACAAATCTGCCCTGGTGGGTTTTCCTTTCACCGAGTTCGGTACTCGCCTGGCTTCCTCCCACTTGGCCGATCCAGTTCAAGGCCAGATGTATCTTTCGGCACAAAATGCTGCCACCCAATTTCGCAATCATTGCCTGGAGAATAACTTCCTTGATTTTTCGCTTCAAATCGAGGTTTTTGTTCAACATCTTTGGTCCTCGGTCATTGTAAAGAATTACCTTATAGACCAGTATATTCATATGATCTATGAGAACGTTGAGGAAGACCCTCCTATTACACACGATATCATTGCGCAATGGCTGCCTTCATTTCAATCGGCTCTTCTTATCTACGATGAATTAGGAGGATACCGTTCCTTCCTGGGAGCAGATGTTGAAAGCGGGCTGAACCTTAAGGAATTGTGTGACCAGGAAATTGAGCTGAACCATTCCTTTATCATGCCTCCGATTTTGGAAGAGTTCCAACAGAACATGACAGGGATCATCCATGGACAAAAAACCGGTTTACTTAGTTCCGATATCAATGAACATGTGATCCAGCATTACTCCCAATTTATCCCTGAAATGGTTATGGACGTGGCAGGTGTTGTGAATGACCTGGTAAAAGTGCAAAAAATCCTGCCTGATCAAATTGCGATATTGTCACCCTTCCTCAGCGATGCGTTGCGTTTCTCTCTTCAAAATAGTCTGGCAGCGTTTGGATTTTCCACCCAGTCACATCGACCTTCCCGTGCCATCGTGGATGAACCCGCCACGCGAACATTCCTAACCCTTGCCAAAATCGCCCATCCAAATTGGAACCTGATACCTACCGACAACGAAGTCCGATATGCTCTCATGCAATCCCTCACCGACGGTGATTTGATCCGGGCAGACCTTCTTTCGAAGATCCTTTATCGCCGCATTCATCCAGAGCAACGGATTGGATCGTTCGATCAGATTATTCCCCAGATGCAGGAAAGGATCACCTACCATCTGGGTGAAAAATATGAGCGCTTGCGCAAGTGGATAGTAGATTATTTGGAAGAGCCCCCACTCCCCCTGGATGCTTTCATATCCAAGCTATATGGTGAAGTAATTTCGCAAAAAAGTTTTGGATTCCATGAGGATTATGAATCAGCGCGGATCATATCTCGGCTCATTGAATCCATCCGTAAATTTGGCAAGATTTGCGCCCCTAGAACGGTGTCAACCGATCTGGATTTGGGAAGGGAATACATCCAAACTATCGAAAGTGGACTGCTTTCCGCATTGTCTCTTCCTTACCAGGAAAACGTCGATCCAAATTCGATTTTGATTATGCCTGCATATAGTTTTCTCATGCTAAACCATCCCGTCCAGGTACAATTCTGGCTGGATATCGGCTCCCCCGGTTGGAGCGAGCGCATCAACCAACCCCTCACCCATCCCTTCATTTTGAGCCGACATTGGGAAAAAGATCGGGTTTGGACTGATGCAGATGAAGTTGCCACCAGCCAGGATACCCTTGCCCGGCTTGTTGGAGGGCTTGTACACCGATGCAAAGACAAGATCTACCTTTTTTCCACCCAGGTGAATGAACAAGGGATGGAAGAAAGCGGAAAACTGATCAAATCATTACAAATATTCTACAAAAACAATGCTTTACAACAGGTAGCCCATGTTTGATCCCCGTCCGAAGCAACAGGCAATCCTGGAATATAAAGGGGGGAAGATGGGTGTGGCTGCTGTCCCCGGTAGTGGCAAGACCCATACCCTTTCCTGTCTGGCGGCGAACCTGGTCGCTTCAGCGAATCTGAAAGATGACCAGGAAGTCCTCATTGTTACATTAGTGAATTCTGCCGTCGATAATTTTACTAAAAGAGTGCAAGGATTTCTGGTTGAAAAGAAGATCATACCGAATCTGGGTTATCGAGTTCGCACCCTGCATGGATTGGCTCACGATATTGTCCGAGAAAGACCTGACCTGGTGGGATTATCAGACCAATTCACTATCATCGATGAGAAAGAATCCGAAAGGGTGATTCGCGGGATAATTGTTGGCTGGTTGCGAACCAATACTGAAATAATCACTCAATATTCAATCGGAGAACAGGATCCAAATCAATCCAAAAAATTGCGCGACCAGTGGCAAGACCTGGGATTCAGCCTGGCAAGAAGTTTCATCCGCGAAGCAAAAGATCTCCAGGTTTCTCCTTCGGAAGTCTTGAATCTGATGGAATCACAATCCGTGGATTCCCGACTGCTCAAAATGGGATGTGAAATATATTCCGATTATCAGCGAGCTCTTAATTTTCGGAGTGCTGTCGATTTCGATGACCTCATCCGGCTTGCACTTAAAGCGTTACAAATTGACCCGGATTTTCTGCAGCGTTTGCAATACCGCTGGCCCTATGTGCTGGAAGACGAAGCCCAGGATAGCAGCCGACTTCAAGAACAAATCCTACGATTGCTTACTACTGAAACGGGGAACTGGGTGCGGGTGGGTGACACCAATCAGGCGATCTACGAAACATTCACAACCGCTAACCCACAATACCTGCGCCATTTTTTGAAAGAACCTGATGTGGTGGAAAAGAACCTGGCAAATTCGGGACGTTCTACTGCCAGCATTATTTCTCTTGCCAATCACCTGATTACCTGGACAAGGGAAAAGCATCCTCTAAAAGAATTGCGTGAAGCACTGGATCTTCCCTTGATCGAACTCACTCCAAGAGGAGACCCTCAATCCAATCCACCCGATAACCCGGAAGGAATTCGGTTTGTCAATACAGCGTTCACCCCGGATACGGAACTGCTAGGGGTTGTAAAGGATATAGAAAAATGGATCCCAAATCATCCGGATTCCACGGTGGCAGTGCTTGTCCCGCGCAATGATCGCGGAAACCAGTTCGTCGCAGCTTTCCGGCAAAAGGGGATTCCTTGCGTCGAGCATTTGCAAAGCACGTTTTCCACCCGTCGAACCGCAGAGGTTCTTGCTGGGATCCTGGACTATTTTTGCGATCCAACCAACCCTGCCAAACTCAGTCACGCATTCAAATTGATTCACACATTTCGAATAGAAAAACCGGAAATTCTCGCCACAGTAAGGAAACTAGCGATCGCGCTGAATAAATGCCGCTTCGTGGAAGATTACTTGGTCCCCGCCCCAGGTGCGGACTGGCTTTCCAAGGAAAGCCTGCCTGAACCTGATAATTCAGTCCTTGTGAGATTTAAGGATCTTTTGAATAAATGGCAAAAAGCAACTCTTCTCCCGATCGATCAATTTCTCCTTACGGTCTCTCAGGATATTTTGACTGAAGTCACTGACCTGGCGTTATCACATAAACTCTCCCTGTTACTTGATCAAGCCGCTCGATCGCATCCGGAATGGAGTCTATCGGATTTCACTGCTGAGCTGGATCTAATCGCAAAGAATGAGCGAAAATTTCTTGGCTTCAGCCAGGACGACACCGGGTTCAATCCTGATGATTACAAGGGTCAGGTATTGGTTTCAACCATTCATAAAGCGAAGGGGCTCGAATGGGACCAGGTGTACCTAATCTCGGTGAACAATTATGACTTCCCATCTGCTCAACCCCAAGATTATTACATCGGGGAAAGATATTTCATTCGAGACAGGCTTAATCTGGAA
>JBGQAS010000380.1:0-2612 GCA_041494435.1 Anaerolineaceae bacterium
CTTTGGGGAATAATATAATCTTGATCGTAGATGGCAAGGCATACCAAATTATCGACGATGGCTCCTCATCCACCACAACTTCGGGGGTTATCCCAACCACCGCTGATGCCCATTCTGTGGACTCACCGGTTGCCGACCCGGAACGGAAGGGGGCAGCAAGTCCCTTATCGGCAATCCCCTGTTTTGGAGGTTTTCTTCCCTTTATAGTGATCGGGTTGTTCTTGAAAAAGAAACTAATTTAACAAAAAAGCCCTCCCCTTTCAGGAGAGGGCTTTTTTTATGTCCTCTTCAGAAATTGCACCAATTCGAATAATTGCTGGCTCTTCTTTCGTGCAATCCACTACTGTGGAAGGAATACCTCCCGGAGAAATTCCGCCATCGATCAGCAAATCGATTTTTCCTGTGAGCTGGTCCAACACATCATGAGCGGAAAGAGGATTCGGCCTGCCGGAAATATTCGCTGAGGTAGTTGCCAGAGGGCCTGTTTTGGTCAGGAGTTTTCGAGTAAAGACATGATCGGGCATGCGGATGCCAATGGTTGGCAGCCGCGAAAGGTTCGATGGAAGATTCACCGCCTTCTCAACAACCAGAGTCAAACCCCCTGGCCAAAATCTTCCTGCCAGCTTTTGAGCGTTAACGTTGAAATTGGGCGTCAAGAATGGTAATTGGTGTAAATCACCTATCAAAACGGCAATGGCTTTATTGAATTCCCGCCCTTTGGCCAAAAATAACTTTTCGATGCTTCGTTCATCCTGAACCAAGGCACCCACGCCATATACAGTGTCCGTTGGGAAAGCAACGATTCCGCCTTTGTTCAGAATTTTTATGGCTCGGTCAATGGCATCTTTTTGACTGGTAGAGATAACTTTAGTCTGCATAATTTACACTTTTATTGAAAGAAGCCTGGGGATGCCCTGAAGATCCTTATGGGTTTGCCCTACTGAATTGGGGAAGTGATTTTGTGCCATTTTCCTGACCTGATCCGCTTGACCCATCCCATGTTCACATAAGATCAATCCTGGATGATTAATATAGGATCCTACGCCATCCAGAAATGAAGAGATTACAGCCAACCCATCTTCACCGCCATCCAGGGCAGCAAGCGGTTCAAATTTCGAAACAGGCAAAGAAGAGAGTTCAGGGGTCGGGATATAGGGCAAATTAGCGGAGATCACATCAAATTTCCCTTCGATATTTGAAAAAAGATCTGATTCATGTATTTGGACACGGTTTTCTACATGAAATTTCTGAGCATTTTTTTGAGCGATTTCAACCGCGTTTGCTGAACTATCCACTCCAACTATCAAACTGTCCTTGGAATGGAGAGCTAAGGTAATTGCGATGCAACCAGAACCTGTTCCTACATCCAAAATTCTTTGGGAGTTTTCCCGTTTCTTAGCCCAATCGAGAGCCAAGTCAACCATCATTTCAGTCTCGGGTCGGGGGATGAGGACATCCGGTGAAATTATAAAATCGAGGGCGTAGAATTCCCAATGACCGATCAGGTAGGGAATCGGCTCACCTTGTTTAGCTTTATCAATTTGACTTTGTAGCGAGGTGATTTTTTTGGAATCAAGTTCATCATTCGGATGAGCCAAGATCCAGGTTTTGTCTTTTCCAAGCTCATGGATCAATAGAATTTGCGCATCCAGTCCCGGGGTTGGACTGGCATCTTGCAAGGATTTACGGGCTTCCTCAAGCCAAATTTTCAGCTTCATGGGAATTAGCCTTCCATCCTGAACTCGGGAATTATTTTTCTTTATCCAAGCCCGATGAAGTGAGCTGGTCGGTTTCACGGCGCATGGAAAGTTCATCGATAAAAATATCTATGTCCCCATTTATTACAGCAGGTAAATTGAAGGAAGAAACATTGATGCGATGATCAGTAACTCTCGATTGGGGATAGTTGTAAGTACGGATCTTCTCAGACCGCTCGCCAGTTCCCACTTGGGACCGACGTGTTTTTTCCAATTCCTGCTGCCGTTTCTCTTGTTCAATTTCATACAAGCGCGCTCTTAAGATGCTCATGGCGCGCAAACGGTTCTGCAGCTGGGAACGTTCGTCCTGGCAGGCTACCACGATGCCCGTGGGTTTATGGGTGATCCGGATGGCGGTGGAGTTCTTTTGCACATTTTGCCCGCCGGCTCCGGAAGACCGGAAGCTTTCGATCTCCAAGTCCGATTCCGGAATTTGAACATCTATCTCTTCGACTTCTGCCAGAACAACAACGGTGACTGTGGACGTGTGGATGCGCCCCTGTGCTTCAGTAATGGGCACACGCTGCACTCGATGAACGCCGGATTCATATTTCAGCCGGGAATAAGCACCCTTTCCCTTTACCTCGAAAATAACCTCTTTGAATCCCCCCACCCCCGTTTCACTTGCAGAAAGGATTTCGGTTTTCCAGCCTTTTTGTTCGGCATAATGGAAATACATGCGCATCAAATCATCGGCAAAAATTCCGGCTTCATCACCACCGGTCCCAGCGCGGATTTCGACGATGACGTTCTTTTGGTCACGAGGGTCATGGGGTACTACCAGGGCTTTGATCTCTTTTTCAAGCGTGGCAATCTTGGGTTCCAATTCCCTGATCTCGGTGATCGCCATTTGCC
>JBGQAS010000385.1:0-2570 GCA_041494435.1 Anaerolineaceae bacterium
GTAAAAAAAGAAATACGGTGGGAAAGAAAAATCAATGTTTGGACAGTAGACGATAAAACTGAAATGGAACGATTGATCCATCTGGGTATTAACAGCATCATTACGGATGATATTCCCCTGGCGATCCAAGTTCGGAAGGCACTCAGCAAGTAATCTATCGCTTATTTTCGAAGAATTATCAATGATGACACGAAAGATCTTATTATTCGCTCTTAGTTGTTTGCTTTTACTAAATATTGCTGCTATTAAAGTCAATCCCAATGTTTCCCAGCAAGAACCGGGTGATGAGCTTTCGAGCAATTTTGATGTACTATTCAACAACTTATCGCCGGAAGAGAAAGTTGGTCAATTATTCCTGGTTTCCTTTCAAGGGATTGATACAGGTGAAGAATCCCAGATCCGGGATTTGATCATTAATCACTACATTGGTGGAGTGATCCTAACCCGCGCAAACGATAATTTCATTGGTCCTGAAGGGACTCTCAACCAGACTTACGCTATGGTCAGTGACCTGCAGACAGCCGCCTGGTTGAAGAACCCGGTTCCGGCTTCCGATGGCTCGACTGTCCCTTCGAACACAAATTACATCCCCCTTTTTATAGCCATTTCCCAGGAAGGGGATTCTTACCCCAACGATCAAATCATCAACGGGATGACTCCAATACCAAATGAAATGGCCATCGGAGCCACCTGGAACCTCGACCTAGCCCGTGGAGTAGGGAATATACTGGGAAGTGAATTGCATGACCTGGGAATCAACATGCTAATCGGTCCTTCACTGGACGTCTTGGACCTTATTCAAACTGAAAATGGAGAAGATCTTGGCACCCGCACCTTCGGGGGCGATCCTTTTTGGGTGGGTAACATGGGTGAAGCATACATCCAGGGGTTGCATGCCGGAAGTCAGGATGGGTTGGCTGTAATTGCCAAACATTTCCCCGGAAGGGGCGGGTCGGACCGACCCCCGGAAGAAGAAGTTGCGACAGTTCGAAAATCACTTGATTCATTAAAGCAAATTGAATTGTTCCCCTTCTTTAGTGTGACCGGAAATGCCAAAGATGTCGAAAGCATAACCGATGGGTTGTTGGCTTCTCACATCCGTTACCAGGGATTCCAGGGGAATATCCGCGCAACCACCCGACCCATCAGTTTTGACAGCGCTGCCATGGAGCAAATCCTTTCCCTGGCGCCGTTGCAAACATGGCGGGTGGGGGGAGGCGTAATCGTTTGCGACAACCTGGGCAGCCAGGCGGTGCGGAGATTCTATGACCCTACAGGTTTATCCTTCGATGGCAGGCAGGTAGCTCGAAATGCATTCCTGGCAGGGAATGACCTGATGATCGTCGATAATTTTGTGTCGAGCGGAGATCCGGATCAGGCGACAACCCTGCTTAAGACCCTGGAATTTTTCACCCAGAAATATGAGGAAGACCCTGCGTTTGCCGAAAAGGTGGACCAATCCGTTCGGCGGATCCTGCAATTGAAGTTCAAGCTTTATACCGCGTTTAGTCTATCCAACGTACTTCCCCGGTTGGAAAACCTGGTTAACATCGGACAATCTTCTTTGGAAAGTTTCAATGTGGCGAAATCAGCTGTGACATTGATCAGCCCCAGTATCACTGATCTGCCCACTTTGCTTCCTCACAGCCCCGAGGTGGGTGAAAGGGTTTTATTCATCACCGACAGCCTAGAAGCACGCCAATGTACCGGTTGCAATCCAATGGATGTCGTTCCAATAGATGCCTTGGAAAAGGCAGTCATTAAGTTATACGGACCGCAAGCAGGTAGCCAAGTCCGGGAAGGAAACCTGGTCTCGTATTCTTTCACCAACCTGGAGACCTGGCTTAAGGATTCGAAAAGTGAGCCGGACCTTTCTCTGGACCTGAAGTCAAGCGACTGGATTGTGTTTTCAATGCTCAATACTTCTACTACAGGGGAAAATTCGAATGCATTAAAAAACCTACTTGATTCGAGTTTCGAGACCATCCGAAACAAAAAAATTGTTGTCTTTAGCTTTACAGCGCCCTATTACTTGGATGCGACGGACATATCCAAAATCCTGGCATATTATGCCTTATACGCCAAAACCCCCACTTTTTTCGATGTTGCTGCAAGAGTGCTGTTCCAGGAACTTAACCCAACGGGCAGTTCACCGGTATCCATTCCCGGTACCGGGTATGACCTAATCACCGCCTTGTCACCAAACCCTGCCCAAATCCTGACCTTGTCCCTCGACATCGCCAATGTTACCCCCGGTGAGGGTACTCCCACGCCGGAAAGTACAGAGGTTCCCCTATTTTTCATTGGAGATACTGTTCCATTAAAAACGGGGAAGATTCTAGACCATAATGGGAACACCGTACCGGATGGCACCGTCGTACGATTCCTGTTCACCAGCGGAGGGGACACGAGCACAAGTCAGGTGGTGGAAACCACTACCATCGATGGTGTCGCGCATGCCAGTTATCGATTATCCAATTTGGGAGTCCTGGAAGTTCGAGTAACCAGTGAACCTGCCGTTGTGTCTGATGTACTCCGACTGGAGATCAAGGAAGGTGAAGCAGCCGTAA
>JBGQAS010000005.1:0-18383 GCA_041494435.1 Anaerolineaceae bacterium
CGTCTACGGAACCGACATGCTCAATGGCGTGGACTTGGCGATCGAGAAATTTGGTGGAACCCTACACGGGTTCACCCTTGCCTCCGACGCTCAGGATGACGCCTGTGAAGGTGCTGCAGGTGTGACCGTAGCTGAACAATTCTCTGCGGATCCCAATATCCTGGGCGTGGTCGGACCCATGTGTTCCGGCTCCATCGTGCCGGCGGAAGATATCTATGCCGCGAACCACGTGGTTATGATCACCCCTTCCGGCACGGCTGTAGCCGTGACCGCCAAGGGATATGAAAACGTTTTCCGCACTGTTCCCAATGATGACCTTCAGGCGCAGGTGACCGTAGATTACCTGACGAAAGTCCTGAACCTCACCTCCCTGGCCATCATCCACGACCAGTCCATCTATGGCGAAGGTTTGGCAACCGCTGTTAAGAATGACTTTGAAGCTGCCGGTGGTACAGTCACTTCATTCGAGGGTATCAACCGTGGGGAATCAGATTATTCAGCGGTGGTATCCACTTCCGTAGCGGGCAACCCGCAAGGCGTGTACTTTGGCGGAATGGATGCAGAAGGCATGAAACTGGTTGTGCAATTCAGGGCTGCCAACTTCGCGGGTGTGTTCTTCGGTCCGGACGGCATCAAATCCCAGCCTTCATTCGCGGATGCAGCCGGTGCAGCGGCGGAGAATGCTTACATGACCTTTGGGGCTGTGGGCGGCGCAGTTGGTTCTGAAGATTTCCTGGCAGCATTCAAGACCAAGTTTGGCGGCGACCCGGTAGCCTATGGACCTGGTTCCTATGATGCAGCCACTATTCTGCTGCAGGCAGCCGACCGGGTAGCCACTGTCGATGCAGACGGCAACCTGGTGATCGGGCGCAAAGCCCTGGCTGATTCCATCCGCGCCACCCCCTTCACAGGCGTGACCGGACATTTGGAATTCGACGCGTCTGGCGACTTGAAAGTAGTCTCCATCACGGTCTTCCAGGTGCAGAATGGCACCATAACCCCGGTTAAAGAATACAGTTTCGGAGAATAACCGATCTCCTTATTTCAGGATTCTGATTAACGACCTCGTTAGAATCCAAAAGGGGCGAGGCAGAACCTCGCCCCTACCATCTTGCCAGTGGATACATAGCGCATGACTATATCACCCGGACTGCAAGCCTTTCTCGGACAAGTGGTCAATGGCCTCACAGTGGGCAGTTTTTATGCTCTCATCGCCCTCGGTTACACAATGGTGTACGGCGTCCTTTCGATGGTCAATTTTGCCCACGGGGATATTTTCATGGTCGGAGCCTATTTCGGGCTGTTTACCCTGGGACAGTTGCAATCCATCGGGCTGCTGGCAACGAATCCCGTCCTGGCGATTGTACTCACCTTCATCGCAGGGATGCTGGGCGCTGGTCTCACCGGAGTGTTGGTAGAGCGCTGGGCTTACCGCCCTCTGCGCCGTGCCGGCCGCCTGGCGGCATTAATCAGTGCCATTGGCGCCTCCATCATATTGCAAGAAACTGTCCGCCTGGTGCCCACCATCGGAAAGGCTATCTTCAGCATCAAAATTGGAGGGAAAGCCCTGTTTTCGCCCGCCTTCAGTCAAAGCGTGCTCAACCTCCTCAAATCCTTCGGTGGCTCAGCCGCCAAGACCTATCCGACTATCCTTGGAACTGATGGTTTCACGCTAGCCGGAGTTTTTATTTCTTACGGCAGGGTTTTGATTGTAGTGCTTTCTCTGGTTGTAATGATCGGTCTCTTTATGCTCGTTCAATACACCAAATTGGGACGGGCGATGCGAGCAGTTTCAGAGGATAAAGATACCGCTGCGTTGATGGGAGTCAATGTCAACCGCACCATCTCGTCAACCTTTTTCATCGGCTCAGCTCTGGCAGGCATAGCAGGTGTTCTGGTTGGGCTTTTCTATCTCCAAATCCGGGTCGACATGGGTTTCGTACCGGGCATCAAGGCTTTCACCGCAGCCGTACTGGGTGGGATTGGCATCATCCCCGGAGCAATGATCGGCGGATATGTTCTAGGGTTGGTGGAAGTGCTCAGCATCCAATTTCTGCCGGCTGTCTACAAGGATGTAGTAGCTTTCGTTGTTCTCATCCTGACCCTTATCTTCCTGCCAAACGGTCTGCTGGGCAACCGAAAATCCCAGAAGAAACTGTGAACAGAGGTTAGACTATGAAAATGATTCTCAGTTTCATGGCTGGTTTCAACCGCATGCACTGGTTGAAATGGGTGCTGCTGGGTTTGCTGGCAGCCGCACTGATCATCCTGCCCCTGTTGCCCATCCCACAGAAAAACCTGTGGATCCGCATCCTGGGGTATGCCGGACTCTACATTTTGCTCGGACTCGGTCTGTTGATCCATGTTGGATTCGCGGGAATGCTCGACCTGGGTTTTGCAGCTTATTACGGCATCGGTGCCTATACCTACGCCTTACTGGCTTCACCCAAATTTGGGATTCATCTCTCCTTCTGGGGCATGCTGGTGGTTGGTGGGTGTGTGGCAGCCCTGGTGGGTGCGCTCATTTCCATCCCCGTGCTGCGCCTGCGCGGCGACTACCTGGCTATCGTCACGCTGGGATTTGGCGAGATTACCCGATTGCTGCTGCTCAATTTAAAGGGTTTGACCAACGGCTCGCAGGGGGTGATCGGTATCGACAAACCCGTGCTATTTGGGATGGTTTTCAATACCGGGACCCATTTTTACTACCTTATCTTTCTGCTCATCGTGCTTTTCACCTTCCTCACCAACCGGCTTATCCGTTCGCGCATCGGGCGTGCCTGGTTGGCAATCCGCGAAGACGAGGATGTCGCCGAGATCTCTGGTGTGAATACCGTCCGGTACAAACTACTGGCGTTCGTGCTGGGGGCATTCATCGGAGGTCTGGGGGGTGTGGTTTTTGCCAGCTGGCAGGGATCCATTTTCCCGGATAACTTCAACCTGATGGCTTCGATCAATGTGCTCTGCCTGATCATATTGGGAGGATTGGGCAACCAGTATGGAGTCATCATCGGGGCTTTGGCGCTGATCGCCCTGCCGGACCTTTTGCGCGGTTTCTCGGATTATCGGATGTTGATCTTTGGCATCCTCTTGGTGGTGATGATGATCGTCAAACCGAACGGGTTCCTGCCGCGCGTACCTCCTCACCTTGAAAAAGCGAAAGATGAAAAAATCCGAGCTCAAGAGGGTAAGACATGAACGTGCCAATCCTATCTGTGAAGAATATGACCTTGAACTTTGGCGGTTTGCAAGCGGTCAGCGACCTGACCTTTGAAATTCGTGCTGGATCGATCAGCAGCATCATTGGTCCCAACGGAGCCGGCAAGACCACCTGTTTCAATTGCATAACTGGTTTTTATCACCCGGATGTTGGGAGCATCCTCTTCCAGAATCAATCCATCGGCAAGTTAGCCTCTCATACTATTGCATCTCTTGGGATAGCACGCACTTACCAAAATATCCGTACGTACACGAATCTCACTGCCCTGGAAAATATTCTTGCCGGGCAGCACTGTCGCTTGGAAACCAATCTCTTCGATGCGATATTCCACACGAAACAATTCACCCATGAAGAACGTGATTCGTTGGAGACCGCTCACACTATTGAAAAATTCGTAGGTTTGGAAGGACAAGGCGACAATCTCGCACGTAACCTGCCTTATGGTGCTCAGCGACGTTTGGAGATAGGTCGAGCTATTGCCAGCCGGCCTCAACTTTTGCTCCTTGATGAACCCTCGGCGGGGATGAATCCCACGGAGACCCAGGAAATCATCCATTTAATCCGACGGCTCCGGGATGAATTGGGAATCACCATCCTGATCATCGAGCATGATATGAGCTTGATCATGACCATCAGCGAGCAGGTGACCGTTCTGGATTTTGGAAAGAAGATCGCCGAAGGCACCTCCGCCCAGGTTCAGAAGGATCCGCTGGTAATCGAAGCTTACCTGGGACGAAAAGCGTTTCACCAACGAAGAATATGACCCACTACACTTATTCCATTGGATCGTTTCAGCAGGAAAAGCCATGAATTTATTGACTGTCCAAAATATTGATACCTATTACGGAAAAATCCGTGCGCTCGACAACGTTTCATTAGCCGTCAAATCCGGAGAAATTGTTTGCCTGATCGGGGCTAACGGAGCCGGCAAGACAACCATGCTGAAAACCATTTGCGGATTGCTCAAACCTTCGCAGGGTAAGATCCTGTTCGCGGGGGAGGACCTCACGCGGATTCCACCGCATGAAATTGTCAGGCGCGGAATCGCTCTCGTACCGGAAGGTCGCCAAGTATTTTCACGCATGTCCACCCAGGAGAACCTGGCAATGGGTGCCTTTTCCCGACGGGATAAAGCGGCAATCGAAGCGGATATTTCCAAAATGTTCCTGCTCTTCCCCCGCCTAAGAGAACGACGTAAACAGCTTGCCGGGACACTCTCGGGGGGAGAACAGCAAATGCTGGCCATTGCCCGAGCATTGATGGCGCAGCCAAGATTGTTACTGTTGGACGAACCTTCCATGGGGCTTTCACCGAAACTATTGGAGAGCATCTTTGCCACAATCGTGGAAATAAACCAAAAGGGTACAACAGTTCTGCTGGTGGAACAGAACACACTGGCCACCTTGGAAATTGCCCATCGTGGTTATGTCATTCAGACCGGAAGAATTGTCATCAGCGATACAGCCGTTGGGTTAAAAGCCAATGATATGGTTAAAAAGACCTATTTGGGGATTGTATAAAGATCAAAGGGAGAAATAGCATTTTTAGACCAATCCTTCTCAAAGCAACCGCGAATAAAGCAATTTGAATTCATGAATTGTCGTGACAGCTTGTAAAGCTGTACACAAAATCATGCATATAATAACTTGGAACAAATTGCGTGCTGTTTAAGGTTTAATTTTAATGACCGAACCAGTCATCCACCTTCAAGAATTATGTAAAACCTATCGGGTTCCGGAACGCGAAACCGGGATGCGGGCAGCCATGCGTTCCCTTTTTCGTCGCAAAATGAATGATATCAAGGCTGTAGACGGGTTGACATTTGACCTGGCTCGCGGAGAAATGGTCGGGTTCTTGGGTCCCAACGGAGCCGGTAAAACCACCACGCTCAAGATGCTTTCGGGGTTACTGCACCCGACCGGGGGAGAGGTCAAGGTGCTGGGCTCGGTCCCCTGGAAGCGGGAACGTGATTTCCTTAGGCGGATAACTCTGGTGATGGGTCAGCGCAGCCAACTGGTGTGGGATATCCCTGCTGGCGATTCCTTTGAGCTGAACCGCGTCATATACCGTCTGCCCATGCCGGATTATCAAAGTACCTTGAAGGAATTGACCGATCTGCTCGAGTTGGGTCCGCTTTTGAGAAAACCGGTGCGCAACCTTTCCCTGGGTGAGCGGATGAAATGCGAGATCGCCGCTTCTCTGCTCCACCGCCCACAGGTGATCTTCCTGGATGAACCCACCATTGGCCTGGACGTGACCATGCAGCGCCGTATCCGGGCGTTCATCAGCGAATACAACCACCGTTATGGGGCGACCATCCTTCTAACCAGCCATTACATGGCGGATGTGGAAGCCCTATCCAAGCGAGTGATCATCATCCATCACGGTAAACTGCTCTACGATGGCGACCTGGTCAAACTGGTACAAAAATTTACGGCTCACAAAACCATCGTCGTGCAACTGGGGGATTGTGCAGCAGATCTACATTCTTATGGTGAAGTCATCAATTGCGAAGAGGGTCGGTGGACTCTGCGGGTGCCCAAGGATAAAACAGCTCGCATTACGGAACGCCTTCTGGCAGATCTGCCGATCATCGACCTTCTGGTAGAAGATCCGCCCATCGAAGAAGTCATCGACCAGATCTTTACCCAGGAGTCGGCATGACTGCCGGGCAGGAACTGCGTCACCTGTTTCACCTGTATGCCCAACAATTTAAAACCACCTTTGCCACTATGGTGCAGTACCGAGCCTCCCTGGTCATCTGGATGATCTCCCAGGTGCTTGAGCCGTTGATCTACCTGATTGTGTGGTCGACCGCAGCAAATAGTAGCGGGGGAAGTGTGGGCGGATATTCTGCTCAAGGTTTTGCTGCTTATTACCTTGTCTTCATGGTGGTTAACCAGTTCACTTATGCCTGGATCATGTGGGAATATGAATATCGTGTACGCGAAGGATACCTGTCCTTTGCCTTGCTAAAACCCGTTCATCCGATCCACTCCGATATTTCCGACAACCTTTCCTCGAAACTGATAACCTTTCCTGTTATTTTGGTCGTAGCAGGGATCATGGCCCTGATCTTCAAGCCGGCGGCTTCGTTGACCTTGTGGGCGGGACTGGTTTTCATACCAACCTTGATCCTGGCTTTCCTGGTCCGCTTTCTGGTGGAGTGGACCCTGGCACTGGCAGCCTTCTGGACAACCCGGGTGAATGCCATCAACCAGGTGTATTTCGTCTTGATGCTCTTCCTGGCGGGACAGATCGCTCCCCTTTCCTTGTTTCCGGTCTGGATCCAAACGATTGCGAATATCCTGCCCTTTCGTTGGATGCTGGGTTTCCCGGTGGAACTCCTGCTTGGCCAGTTGACTCCTCTTCAAGCCCTGGAAGGTCTTGCAGCCCAGGTTGCTTGGGTGATTGTCAGTCTGGTCATATTGCGAGTGGTCTGGCGGGCTGGAGTTAAAGCGTATTCGGCGGTGGGCGGATGAATGCGTTGCGCCTGCTGTTCGTCTTTTTCAGGATCGGGGTGCTCACGGAGACTGCCTACCGTGCGAATTTTTTCATCCAGCTTTTTCAATCATTGCTTGAACTGGGCACATCTCTGGCGGGGTTGGCGGTAATCTTCACCTACACAAATTCCCTGGGAGGTTGGTCTTCGGACGAGATGCTCGCGTTGGTGGGAGTGTATTTCCTAATGGGCGGGCTTATCAGCCTGGTAATCCAACCCGGGATGTCGGCTTTGATCGATTCTGTCCGGGATGGAACTTTGGATTTTACTCTGACCAAGCCGGAAGATGCGCAATTATTGGTCAGCATCCAACGTATCTCAATCTGGAGTCTGTTGGACATTCTCATGGGTGTTGGGGTGCTGGTAACAGCGCTGATTCTCCTGAAAGAATCGGTGGGATTTGTTGCAGCGATCGAGTTTATCGGCATGCTGCTTGCCGGAGGCGTGATCGTCTACAGCTTCTGGCTGATCCTGGCAAGCCTGTCTTTCTGGTTCGTGCGGGTGGAAAACCTGCTTGAGATTTTCCAAAGCGTGTACCAGGCTGGGCGCTGGCCTGTGAGCCTGTACCCCGGCTGGCTGCGTTTTGGTTTGACCTTTATCGTCCCGGTGGCCTTTGCCATCACCGTTCCCGTGGAAGCATTGACCGGTCGCCTGGATACTCTTACTTTATTGGGAGCCATAGGGCTTGCCATCCTGTTGTTCATTATCGCTCGAGTAGTCTGGAGAATGGGGCTGAGGCATTACGCCGGCGCCTCTGCCTAGGCTATTGTTTTGACCTGAAACGGCATAGCTTGATATCAAGAAAGCGGCGGTCCCGTTCCTCAGTTATGACTGTTCGTAGAAAAAGTTAGTCGGGAACCTTTTTTGGTAGTTTTCCATATGCATCTAGCAAATTTATAGAGCCTTATAAGTTGCATTGAACTTGAAAATCGCTATAATTATTAGACACATATTTGTTTTAGGATTATTTCCCCATTCAGATCTTTAATACCACTACCAGGAGCTGATTATGGCAGAGAAGTTTGATATTTTAATTAGACAGGCCCAACTTCGCGGACAAGCAGGGAAGATAATCGACATAGGTATAAGCGGGGGGAAGATCAGCGAGATTTCAGAAAAACCTAGTAAATCAGGAGTAGTGGAAATTGACGCAAAGAAAAAGCTGGTGAGTGAATCTTTCGTAAATACCCATCTGCACCTGTGCAAGGTTTACACCCTGATGATGATGGATGAAGAGGCGCTAAAAGATTATCATGGTGCCGACATGGGGAAAGCGATGACTGCCATCGAGCTGGCAGCGAAAATCAAGGACAAATACGACGAATCATGGATCATCAAAAATGTGCGCCGAGCTGTTGCACAGGCAGCAATTTATGGTAATACTCACATCCGTGCTTTCGCCGATGTGGATTCCAAAGCAAAGATGGAAGGTATTAAAGCATTAATCAAAGCTCGGGAAGAGTTCAGGGGCATTGTCGATATCCAGGTGGTTGCGTTTGCCCAGGATGGCGTGGTACGCGAGCCAGGAGCCAGGGACTTAATGGATCAGGCAATGAAACTTGGAGCCGATGTTGCCGGCGGGATCCCTTGGATCGAATATACAGACGATGATTCCCGAGAGCATGTTCGAGTGATCTTTGAACTGGCGAAAAAATACAATAAGGATGTCTCAATGCTAGTGGACGATGCGGGAGATCCTGGGTTGCGCTCGATCGAAGCGATGGCATTGGAAACCATCCGCACCGGTTGGACGGGGCGTTCCCTGGCTCACCATGCACGTGCCATGGCGCTCTATCCGACACCTTATCTCCAAAAACTATCCGCCTTGCTCAAAAAAGCAGGGATGGGTGTGGTAACTGATCCTCAGACCGGTCCGTTGCATGCCCGGGTGAGGGAATTACTAGAAAACGGGAATCTGGTCTGCCTTGGTCAGGATGATATATCCGATGCCTACTATCCCTTCGGGCGGAATAACATGCTTGAAGTGGCATTCCTTGCTTCACATCTACTCTGGTTTACTACGAGTGCAGACATGGAAATCTTGTACGATATGATCACCACCAACGCTGCTCGCTGCATCAATGTCAAAGAATATGGTTTGAAAGTGGGTGTTCAAGCAAACCTGGTGGTGCTCAATCAACCCAACGTGCTCGAAGCCTTGCGCTTCCATGAAGCGCCTATGGCAGTGATCAGTCACGGGAAGTTGGTTGATCAAGAAAAAATGAAAACCATTGCATTTCCTGCTTAAGGAAAAGTATTCATGACCACCGAATCTCCCATCAAGCAAACTCATGTTGTATTTAAATTGAATGGTAATGATGTTTCCGCCACCGTGCCTGAAACCAAGACCTTACTTAATTTCCTACGGGATGACTTGCGTTTGACGGGGACCAAGAATGGTTGCTCCACCGGACATTGCGGTGCCTGCACCGTGATCATGAATGGCAAGGCCCAACGCTCCTGCCTGGTGAAGATGGCAAGGGTGAACAATGCGGAAATTGAGACGATTGAGCATCTGGAACAAAATGCTCAACTTCATCCCATTCAAAGAGCATTTATCGAAAGCGGAGCCATTCAATGCGGTTTTTGTTCGCCGGGAATGATCATGTCTGCCAAAGCCCTGTTAATGGCAAATCCCAACCCCAGTTCGCAGGAAATCAAAGATCATTTGACCAAGAACAAGAATTATTGCCGATGTACGGGCTATGTCAAGATCATCGAAGCCATTCAACTGGCTGCTCGCTGGATGGTGAATACTAAAGAAATCCCTGCGGAAACAAAAGGGGTTGAAAAGATTGATCGTTCGGTGCGATACAAAACTGCCAGGGAGTTCGTCACCGGTGGTATGAAATTTGGTGACGATATGTTCTTGGAGAACATGGTGTATGGCAGGATCCTTTGGGCCGCATATCCTCATGCCAAAATCCTTTCCATCGATACCTCCGAAGCGGAAGCTTTACCGGGAGTGGTCTGTGTGGTCACCGCCAAGGATATTCCCGGCAAGAATCAGTGTGGCATTGTCATTCGAGATCAACCCGCGATCGCCTCTGATGTTGTCCGGTACATTGGTGATTCTGTGGCTGCGGTTTTTGCGGAAACGAGCGAGATCGCAGAAGCTGCTTTGTCAAAGATAAAGGTGGTTTACAAGGAGCTCCCCGGGGTTTTTTCTCCTGAGGATGCTGCCAAACCAGATGCTCCCCAGTTGCATGAGAAAGGGAACCTACTCCACCAGGTGGCGATCGTACGCGGGGATGTCGATGAGGCCTTTAAGAAATGTGCCGTTATCATCGAAGATGATTATTCCACGCCCGCCATCGAACATGCTTTCATTGAGCCCGAATCAGGTCTGGGGATTCCAACTGAAGATGGGGGCGTAGAGATCAGGATAGGCTCACAGACGGTATTCGATGACCGTATCCAACTCTCTGAGATTCTGGCTCTTCCTGAAGAAAAAATCCGGGTGATCCAGAATCCCATTGGCGGTGCGTTCGGTGCCAAGGAAGATCTAATTCTGCAGCAATTCCTGGCGCTCGGTGCCTTGAAAACAAAACGACCGGTAAAGATGGTCCTTTCCCGTGAAGAGTCTCTCCGGGTCCATGTCAAACGCCATCCTGCGAAACTCCATTACAAGACTGGTGCAGATTCCAGCGGGCATGTCCTTGCATTGGAAGTAGATATAGTTCTGGACACAGGTATCTATTGTTCTCTTGGGTTGGATATTCTCGAAAATTCCGTTGTTTTTAGTGCTGGACCCTACTACATCCCGAATCTTCGGGTGAACGGAAAATCGTGGTACACCAACAATGTCCCATCCGGCGCCATGCGAGGTTTTGGAGTGAACCAGGTTGCAGCAGCCCTGGAACAAAACATGGATGCAATGGCGGAAAAATTGGGCATCGACCCGTTCGAATTCCGCCTGATCAACGGCTTGGATATTGGCCTGCCTACCGCTTCTGATCACATCCTCACCCCCGGAGTGGTATCGATCAAAGAAACCATTAATGCTGCTTGGGATGCTTTCAAAAAAGTGGAAGTTCCCAAACCTGCTCCCGGAAAGAAAATTGGGGTGGGAGTGGCAGCGGCTGTAAAAAACGTCGGGTTTGGGCACGGGATCCCGGAAAGCTCGGGTGCCATCATCGAGCTGAACAGTGACGGCGACCTGCTGATCCGCCACAGTCAGCATGAATTCGGGCAGGGTGCCAATGTCGGATTGATTAAGTTGGCCATGAATGAATTGGGAGTCCCGGCTGAAAAGATCGACATCATTGGCCCTGATACCGGACAGACACCTCCCACGGGTCCCACGACAGCTTCACGCCAGACTTACTTAACCGGGAAAGCGCTTGTCATGGCTTGTCAATCTCTTAAGGAAGAAGTGACGTCACGAGCTGCCGAGCACCTTGGTGCTCCACCAGAGAAACTGAAGATACAGGGGAATAAAGTCGTCAATCCGGAGACCAAAGAAAGTATCGACCTTAAGGAACTCGGTAAAAAGTTCACCGTTGAAAAGATATATGTCCCACAAGGGACTGTGCAAATGCATCCGGTGGGGGAATCCAGCGAGTACGGTACAGCCCGTTTCAGAACGATGGTCACTCATTACTGCTATGCCTATAACACCCAAGTTGCCATCGTCGAGGTAGATGAAAAGACCGGCGAAGTGAACGTGCTCAAGATCATCTCCGCGAACGATGTAGGGAAAGTGCTCAACTACGACGCAGTGATCGGGCAGATCCAAGGCGGGGTGATGATGGGGCTGGGATTCGCACTTTCGGAACATTTCCTGGTTGAGAAAGGGATCAATCTCACGAACACGTTGGGCAAATGCCGAATCCCATCCGCTGACATGACGCCTGAAATCATTCCTGTGATTGTGGAAGTGCCCCATCCGGATGGGCCTGAAGGGGTAAAGGGTTTTGCTGAGGCCCCCTCATTGGCAACAGCACCAGCCATTCTGAACGCTATTTATCATGCGACCGGGGTCAGGATCAAAGATCTTCCTGCTGACCCGGAAAAAGTTCTGGCAGCCTTGAGGAATAAGAAGATTTAATGGATGTGAGTAAATGAGTACACCAAATGTGAGTGATCAACGCTCCAAGAAAATTGTTGTCTGTTGCCATTGCGTTTTAAACCAGAACGCAAAACTGGAAGGGATTGCTGGAAGACCAGGCGTGATCGATGAAGTTGTTTCAGTAATACTGTCTTCGGGAGCAGGGATTATCCAAATGCCCTGCCCAGAATTTATTTATGAAGGTATAAAAAGGTTCGATAAGAGTATTGAACAATACGACTGTCCTGCATTCCAGAAAATTTGCGAAAAAATTTCGATGGATATTGTTGATCAAATAATAAATTATCAGCAATGGGGATATAAAATCCCTGTCATCCTAGCGATCGATGGGAGCCCTTCTTGTGGGTATAACCTTACACAAACTGCTCCAGAGTGGAAAGGGTTGGTCGCCGGGATGGATTGGCAAAAGGTGCGATACAAAAAAAGCAAAGGGATTTTATTTCAAAATCTAACAAGAATTTTGAAGGATAATGATATCAAAATACCAATCCTCGGAATTCCAGAGATCCCCGAACTGGGGAAAATTGAGTTGACGGTAGAAAAATTGTCTGCTTTATTGGGGTAGAAACGGAGGTGATAAACAAATATTCTTGGATCCATTCGGTAGAAAATAGATTTTCGGAGATATGAGAGGAGAGTATGAATAAAAAAATTAGAATCATTTTGGCAATTGTCCTGGCATTGTCGATTTTGATGGCTTCATGTGCCAAAACCGGAACAGGTACCGGAGCAGCTACGACAGGAAAACTTAAGGTGTTTGCAGCATTCGCAACACCCATCGATGAGCCTTGGGATGGCGTGATCCATCAAGCCT
Organism: Anaerolineaceae bacterium; assembly: GCA_041494435.1. Lineage (GTDB taxonomy): Bacteria > Chloroflexota > Anaerolineae > Anaerolineales > Anaerolineaceae > JBGQAS01. Next base: position 12,608 of record JBGQAS010000005.1, read on the forward strand.
TGCTCAAAGCAAAAGATGCAGGCACGATCGATTACACATATACGGACAATCTGGGATATTCCGGCGATATGGAACGTGTCCTTCGCGAAATTTGCTCGAAGGATAAACCAAATCTGGTTTTGGGTGATGGATTTGGAAATGAAGAAGCTGTGCGCCGCGTAGCTGTTGACTACCCCGAAATCGCTTTCGCATTTGGCTCGGGTGGAGGTCCTGTCGAACCCAATTTTTCAGTATTTGATAACTGGATCCAGGAACCCGGCTACCTTATGGGCATGTATGCCGGTGGTCTGACTAAGGCGAATAAAATAGGCATTGTAGGTCCATACCCAGTACCGGAAGCGAATCGTGTAATTAATGCATTCATCGCGGGCGCCTTGGAATTAAATCCCAATGCAAAATTCATGATTACATGGATCAACAGCTGGTATGATCCCGCCGCAGCCAAAGAAGCCGCTCAGGCGGATATTGACAATGGTGCGGATATCATCTATGGCTACCCATTTGGTACTATCGAAGCCGCAGCTGCCGCAAAACTCTATACATTTGGAATGATGGCCGATCAGAATAGCTTGGCACCGGATTATGTAGTGACGAGTGCAATCTGGAATATGACGCCAACCGTAGATTATTTGATCAAGGAATTGCAAGGGGGAACTTACACCGCCCAGGATTTGAAAGATTTCAGCATGATGGCAAAAGGTGGAGCAAGCCTTGCATCGTTGTATGGATTGGCATCCAAACTTCCAGCTGATTTGATCGCAAAGGTAAATGCGAAAGAAGAGGCGATCAAGAACGGTTCATTCCGTGTCGATATCAATGAGTCTGTTCCGGTTTCAAATCAATAAATAGGTTCAAGAAACAAAAAAGCAGCAGGGGAAACCCTGCTGCTTTTACTACCTTATTCGTTAATTTTAGGTGAGGTTCCTATGATCGCTGTTGAAATGAATCAAATCACCAAGCGGTTTGGTGACCTTGTAGCAAATGATGCTGTGAATTTCACATTGGCAAAAGGCGAAATTCATGCTCTTCTGGGAGAGAATGGAGCTGGGAAAACCACCTTGATGCGCATTCTCTATGGTTTATATCAAGCGGACAGCGGACTAATAAGTATCAATGAGAAGAAAGTCAAAATTTCTTCTCCGAGAGATGCAATTATCAATGGTATTGGGATGGTGACACAAAATTTCACGTTGGTTCCGACTTTGACCGTTACTGAAAACATCATCATGAGCGAGAAAAGAGGTCTATTTCTCGAATTATCAAAGAATCAGAAACAGATTCTTTCCGAATCTGAAAAATACGGACTACCTGTTCTACCGGGAACGCTCGTCCGATACTTATCGGTAGGGGAAAAACAGAGAGTGGAGATCTTAAAAGCCCTGTTTAGAAATGCGCGAATATTGATCCTCGATGAACCCACTGCTGTGCTGATTCCCCAGGAAATTGATCAGCTTATGGAAACTTTGCAGAAATTGAAAAAACAAGATTTTTCGATAATCTTTATTAGTCATAAGCTAAATGAAGTGATGACAATTTGCGATAGGATCTCAGTTCTTCGCGATGGAAAAATGATCGGTACAGTAAACAAGGTCGATGTGACACAAAAAGATCTCGCTTGTATGATGGTTGGTCGTGAAACATTCGGAGTATCCAGTGATAAGAAAACTATGTCAAGGTCACAATCGAGGCTGAAGTTAGAAAATATTTATGTGAATGACAAGAAAGGTTTACCAGCTTTAAGGGATTTAAATCTTGAGTTACATGAGGGAGAAATACTTGGTTTAGCTGGAGTATCGGGAAATGGGCAATCTGAATTAGCGCGGGTGCTTTCTGGTATTCTCAAGGCCAAATCCGGAAAGATTTTATTAGACGGAAAAGATATCACCAAAGCGGGTCCATCTGAAATTATCAAATTGGGTATAGGTCGAATTCCCGAGGATAGGAATACAAGTTTTGTAAACGAAATGACTGTAGCCGAAAATCTCGTAATGGAGAATATTGGAGATTTTTCATCACATGGATTACCCAATAAGGAAAAAATTACTCAGCTTGCGAAGGATCTCATAAAGGATTTCAATATAAAAGCAAAACCAAGTGATAAGATCCGGACATTGTCCGGAGGGAATATGCAGAAAGCATTACTGGCAAGGGTTCTTTATCGAAACCCACGAGTAATTATTGTCTCTCAACCCACACGTGGGTTGGACATCGGAGCAACCGAATATGTCAGGATTAAATTGATTGAACAGGCAAAGAAAGGTTCAGCTATTCTATTAATTTCCGAGGATTTGGATGAAATCCTTGCTCTCTCTGATCGTATAGCGGTTATTTACGAAGGAAAAATTCTCGATACGGTTAAAACAAAGGAAGCAACGGTGGCAAGAATTGGCATGTTGATGGCAGGATTGACCACACCTTAATAGACCCACGATGGAGATCATAGAATGTTCAAATTTAAACTAGAAAAACATCCTGCTTCAAATTGGCAACGTTTATTATTACCTCTTTACGCTATTCTCCTCACGTTCGGTATTACATCCATAATCTTGCTGCTTACGGGGGTAAATCCCTTTCGAGCATTTTATTATTTCCTGATCGAACCATTGTCGGACTCGGTGAGTTTAATCGAAGTACTTGTTAAAGCAACTCCCTTATTCTTAACCGGGATAGCTGTTTCTTTGGCATTTTCCTCCGGTTATTGGAATATTGGAGCGGAAGGTCAATTGATCGCTGGCGCAACTGCAGGTGCTGGGTTAGGGATGGTGATCCATAACACTTCTCAATTCATAGGCATACCAGCACTGATAATAGGTGGGTTTATTGCAGGAGCGCTTTGGGCTCTTCTTCCTGCAATTCTAAAAATAAAACTAGCCGTTGATGAAATTGTTACGACCCTCTTAATGAATTCCGTTGTTTTATTTATTGTCAGCTTCTTATTAAATGGTCCATGGCGAAATCCCATTTCCGGATGGCCGCAATCTCCTGAAATTGATAAATCAACAACTTTTATTAAACTAATTCCGAAAATGAGGCTGCATCTCGGTTTTATTATTGCTTTACTAGTCATCTTTGCAGTTTGGTTCTTACTAACCAAAACAAAATTGGGTTTTGAAATGAGAGCTTCAGGGTTGGGCAAAGACGCCGCCTTATTTGCCGGCATAAATGTTAATAGGACCATCCTAATTTCAGCCCTTCTCAGTGGTGGGATTGCGGGAATTGCTGGAGCAGGTGAAGTCGCTGGTATTCATTATCATTTGATCGAAGCAATTTCAGGGGGTTTGGGTTACACAGGCGTTATCGTAGCAACCTTAAGCTCTCTAAATCCTTTGGGTGTCATACCTTCAGCAATCTTTATAGGATTAATTGATACGGGAGCTCAGTCATTAAGTCGCGCAACTGGAGTTCCTATTCACCTTGGTGATATCGTACAAGCCTTGCTTTTATTGACGATTCTGGGAATGTTTCTATTCCAGAATTATCGAATTCGGAGGATTAAATGACTGAAAGCAATTGGATGATATTCACAATTGGTCTCATCAGCGCCACTATTAGAGTTGCAACCCCGTTAATATTTGGAACAATTGGAGAACTTTTTTGTGAACGAGCCGGCATTCTTAATCTGGGGATAGAAGGAACCATGGTCATCGGTGCTTTCGTAGGTTTCCTGGTAGCGGATGTTTCGGGGTCTCTGTGGTTGGGAGTAATCATTGCCATTCTTGCCGGTGTAATTGCAGGTTTAATTATGTCACTCATGACTGTGAGACTAGGAGTGAATCAACATGTATCGGGGCTAGGCTTGACCCTTTTATTTACTGCAATTGCTTCTTATGGATTTCGATTGGTCTACGGTGAACCGACAACACCACCCACAATCGGCGGATTTGCCCATCTAAATATTCTTCCAGACAATTCCCTTTTGGCTCCTATTACAAATCAATACTCATTGACCTATATTGCGTTATTGTTAATACCCGTGATCTGGTTTCTCATGAATAAATCGCGGATCGGGCTTTGGATAAAATCTGTTGGCGAAAATCCCGAAGCCGTGGACGCAGCCGGAATAAATGTTTATTCAACCAGGACGATAGCGCTTATGATTGGCGGAGGATTTATGGCGCTAGCTGGAGCATTTCTTTCCTTGGCGCAACTAGGTGCATTTACTTATGGGATGGTTGCAGGGAGAGGATGGGTTTGTATTGCCCTCATAATTTTTGCCAATTGGGAGCCCATTCGAGTTCTGTGGGGAGCCTTGCTTTTTGGCGGTGTCTCAGCACTTCAACTCAGGCTTCAATCTCTTGGTGTCAAGTTACCTTACGAGATATTCCTTGCCCTACCTTATTTAGTTACGATTGCAGCTTTAACCCTCGCGGGTAGAAGTGTGACCGCCCCTAGCGCGATGCTGAAATCATACAGGCGCGAATAAGATGACAAGAACGAAGCTTATGTAAAAATCGAGATAGAAAATGAAGCCCCGGAAACTGAAACGACGGGATTTTCTAAAAACAGCAGCCATCACAGGGGGAGTCCTGGCGGCGGGTATTGGAGCCAAGGAGATCATGAAGATGTCATTTTGAAAGTTGTGGGAAAATCCTTCCAGAATCCTATATAATTCCTTCATCGATGACAAATAAGAAAAAATCCCTCCTCCAGGGGGCTCGATCCGCAGGCATTTACCTGTTGAAAATCATTGCCTTGGCGATCGTATACCATCTTGCTGCCCGGCTTGGATTGCGCATAGCGTATGTTCAAATGAACACATCTGCGGTCTGGCCGCCGGCAGGGATCGCCCTAGCAGCATTGCTCCTTTTTGGCCCGGAGCTATGGCCAGGCATCACCCTTGGAGTATTGTTAGGTTCGCTCTTGACGGGTGCCCCTTTCACCCTTGCTCTTGGGATGAGCATTGGGAACACCCTGGAAGCTTTGCTGGGATTCTATCTCCTCCGTCGTTTTTTGGATTTTCACAACTCACTTGACCGCATTCGGGACGTGGTCAGCCTGGCAGGTGTCTCCCTGGTGATCACTACCATTGGAGCCACATTTGGTTCAGTCACCCTGGCCATTCTCAACAATTCCCTCTGGCAGACATTCGGTCCCATCTGGATCACCTGGTGGATCGGGGATTTGTTGGGGGCATTGGTAGTAGCACCTTTGCTGCTGACTTGGCTGGCGCCCCCTTGGTTCAAATCGCGCTGGCAGCGATATGCAGAAGGCGTAGCCATTTTCGTAGTTCTGGGAGTGATTACCTGGTACGTTTTCAGCAACAATCCTCCCACGGGGATTTCCCATCAGGCGTTGTTATATGTCCTCTTCCCGCTCATGATCTGGGTGGCTCTCCGTTTTGGGGCGCGAGGTGCGGCCACCGGTTTGTTCCTGGTTTCCTGCGTTGCTATTTTGGGAACTACGCAAGGCTTTGGCCCCTTTTCCCATGAAGCCATTAATGACAGCCTCGTCCTGCTGCAGACTTTCACCGCAGTCGTTTCGCTAACTTCGATGATCCTGGCCGCGGCCACCATGGAACGGTTGAATGCAGCAGCGGCTTTACACCAGAAGGTGGAAGACCTGGCGGCTTTGAACGATGCCTCCGAAACATTTCTTGGAACTTACGATCAGACCCTTTGTCATCAGGCTATCTGCCAGTTGGCGTTGAACAGGTTTGGGCTGGACGGTGCCTGGATCGAACAAAGGGACGCACATCGACATCAATTGGAACCGATCGCTTCTTCAGGAATCGCGCTTGATGCAATTGAGCCGGTCCGAGCCCAATGGATCGATGTGA
>JBGQAS010000288.1:0-3472 GCA_041494435.1 Anaerolineaceae bacterium
CGATATCGAGAAGCTTGCTTGCCTGAACCAGCGCTTTGGTCAAAGCTACATCCTCAGCACTGGGGGAAGGGTCTCCGCTGGGATGGTTATGGTAAACGATGATGTTCGATGCATTCCTCTGGATGGGGAATTTAAAAACCTCGCCAATCCTGACCAGGGATAAATTTGCCGATCCGACGTACAATTTGTCCAGACCTAACTCCCTGTTCCGCACATCCAAAGACAAAACCCATAAGTTTTCCTGTTGAAGCCCTCTCATTTCAAACATAACCCGTTCCGCTGCATCTTCAGGTGAATGGAAGTCGGCTTTTTCCGCCACTTTTTCGCGGTTGATACGACTACCGATTTCAATGGCAGCCTTGATCTGGGAAGCCTTGGCGACTCCAATTCCTTTTATACTTGCCAATTCCTGGAAAGTGGCAGATTGCAGCCCATGCAATCCGCCAAAATCGTGCAGCAAACGTTTGGCTACGTCGATAGCGCTTTCACCCCGGATCCCGGTTCGTAAAAGGATAGCCAAAAGTTCCGGATTCCCCAGGCTTTCTGCGCCTTTTGACTGGAGCCTTTCTCGGGGTCTCTCAGAAGTTTCAAGATCTGCTATGCGATAAGTGATCGGATGATTATTTTCCATGAACTCCTCAATCTTAACGGTAGTTATACAAGAATCTTCTCCGCTCAGCAAGTTGAAAAACCTTCCATGCTATAATCTTCAAAAGGAATCCATAATGATCGCTGCATCGAATTTAAACAGCTTGTTAATCGTTGCCATTGGGTTTGGAGCTGCCTTCATCCTAGCCCTTTGGGTCAGCCTATTGATATGGACCTACAGGGATATTCGCTCGCGTTCCCGGAGCCGATTCATTCAGATCCTGTGCGTACTGCTTTCCGCCATCCTTTTTCTACCCGGAGTACTGGTTTATTTGATTTTGCGCCCATCCCAAACGATCGAGGAAGAATTCCAGAAATCACTGGAAGAAGAAGCTCTCTACCAAACCATCGAAGAAAAATCCCTGTGCCCGGGATGCGGCCGCCAGGTGGAGACCGACTGGATCGTTTGCGCCAACTGCCATACGCGTTTGAAAAAACCCTGCCACCATTGCAAACGTCTATTGGAATTACCCTGGAATTTGTGCCCTTTCTGCGGAACCCCCGTGCCGGGTACAAGAAAATCCAATCAAAGCATGGAAGAAGCCACCCAAAATTTGCCTTTGTTTGATGAGACTGAGAAACCCTCCGAACAACTTACAAATCTGGCCCAAGAAAATTCAGAATAATGGACTATCAAAAATCAAACCTGCCCACATCGCAAAAGATTGAACCCGTAGATTATCTGGTTATCGGTCACATTACACAAGATTTAGTCCCGGGAGGATTCACTCTCGGTGGAACAGTCTCTTATGCTTCACTCACCGCCCTGGCTTTAGCCAAACGTGTGGGGATTGTTACATCTTGCGCGCCGGAACTCCAACTACCAGAGTTCAAGGACATCCAGGTAGTGAAATATCCTTCCAGCCAAACTACCACATTTGAGAATATCCAAAAACCCGATCATCGGATTCAAATCATTCACCACCAAGCTGACAGAATCACGGCAAGGCAAATCCCGGAATTGTGGCGGAATACTCCAATTATCCACATTGGCCCCGTTGATAATGAGATCGATACGGATGTCTTCAGTATTTTTCCGAATTCATTTATTGGGGTCACTCCCCAGGGATTCATGCGCAAGTGGGATGAAACAGGCCATGTAAAACAAGGGCACTGGAAGGATGCCGAAAAAATCCTACCTCTCATTTCTTCGGCGGTTCTCAGTGTTGAAGATGTCAAGTCAGATGAGAAAGTGATCGAAAGTTTCGTTGCCCATTCCCAGGTCCTGGTAGTTACCGAAGGGGCTCGGGGAGCTCGTTTATACTGGAATGGGGATATGCGCTATTTCGTCCCGCCCCACGAGGTGGAAGTGGATCCAACCGGCGCGGGTGACATTTTTGCAGCAGCGTTTTTCATTCGATACCAAAAGACGAGGGATCCCTGGGAAGCTGCCCGCTTCGCGACCATCCTTGCCGCTCAATCCGTGAATCGCAAAGGGCTGGCAGGCATTCCTACATCAGAAGAGGTTCAAACCGCGGAAGCGGAACTCCTGATGGAAGTACGGCGGTCATGACAAAGATTTATACATTTGCCAACCAGAAAGGCGGAGTAGGAAAAACAACCTCCGCGATTAACTTGGGCGCGTACCTTGGGTCCTACGGTCAGCGCGTGTTGATCGTCGACCTGGATCCACAAGCCAATGCCACATCCTGTTTGGGGATTGAAAAGAAAAATGTCAAATCCGGTACCTATGAAGTCCTGATTGGCGAAGTACCCATCGCTCCCCAGATCCTTTATAACCCGAAATTAAAGATCTCTTTGCTGCCATCTTCGTCAGCACTTGCAGGCGCTGAAGTGGAATTGATCCCCATGCTTGGACGGGAACTAAAATTGCGCCAGGCAATCTCGTCAGTAATTGACCGCTATGACTATATTTTGATCGATTGCCCCCCTTCCCTTTCCATCCTCACCATCAATGGCCTGGTGGCAGCCCGGGATGGAGTGTTAATCCCGGTGCAATGCGAATATCTTGCCCTGGAAGGATTGGGACAATTGACTTCGACCATCAACCGGGTCAAGAATTCCCTATATAATGACTTAAAGGTCCGGGGAATCATTCTAACCATGTACCAGGGACGAACCCAACTAGGCAGGGATGTGGTGGAAGAAGTTCACAAGTTTTTCCCCAAATTGGTGTTCAAAGCGATTGTCCCCCGCAGTGTCAGGCTGGCTGAAGCTCCATCGCATGGTTTGCCGATTTCCACCTTTGCCCCTGATTCCATGGGTGCTTTGGCGTACGATGCGTTGGCGCGGGAACTGATGGAGCAGGATGGGATTCATGTTCCTCCAATTTCTAAATGAATAAGAGGGAAAAATGGCTCGTAAAGCTGGATTAGGCAGAGGTCTGGATGCCCTGATCCCAGGTGCAGAAAACAGCCCCGAGGTGGGTGAATATTTCGTACCCATTGCAAAAATAAAACCGAATCCGCTGCAACCTCGTGCTCAGATGAATGAAGAAGAATTAAAGGAATTATCCGCATCCATCCACGAACATGGAGTTCTTCAACCGCTCATTGTTACTCACGATGCTTCTTCGGATGAATTTGTTCTCATTGCGGGAGAACGGAGGCTGAAAGCTTCCCAAATGGCGGGTTTGGATATGGTCCCGGTTATCATCCGCGAAGCATCCGAGCAGCAGAGGCTGGAATTGGCTTTGATTGAAAACGTTCAGCGAGCTGATTTGAACCCCCTGGAAATGGCGGATGCATATCAACAACTTAGTGACGAATTCAACCTCACCCAGGATGAGATTGCCGTTCAAGTTGGAAAAAATCGGGTGACTGTCGCGAACACTCTTCGACTCCTGAAATTAACTGAATCAGCA
>JBGQAS010000084.1:0-7111 GCA_041494435.1 Anaerolineaceae bacterium
GCGCGTAATCTCTGGCTCATGTCGTGGTGATAAGGTCCGCCCGAATCCTTTACGCACAGGGTGGCGTGGAATTCGTCCGAAGCCTGCCCTTCGCCAATGGCAGCCATATCGACCACCAACAATTCGGTGACATCTGCCGGGATACCCGCGGCTGCCCCATGTCCCACTTCTTCGTAATTACTGATCAAGAAATAAGTGGTTTGCAAGGGTTTCTTCTTTGCATCCAGCAAGGCTTTCAATGCAGTGGCAATGCACGCCACCCCGGCTTTGTCATCCAGGTGGCGGGAGCGGATGAAACCGTTCACCACTTCCACCCTTGGGTCGAAAACCACAAAATCGCCCACTCGGATGCCGAGGGTTTTCACTTCATCGGCGGTATTGACTGCTTCATCCAGGCGCACTTCCATCGAATCATCTTCGCGCTTGTAATCGAGTTGCTTGCCATATACATGGATGGAAGCTTTGTCCACAAGAATTGAACCCCTAATGCGCTTTCCACCCGAAGTGAATACCGTGCATCCTTCTCCCTCTACGGAATTCCAAGCGAAACTTCCGATTTGGGTAAGTTTGAGCCTGCCACTGCTTTTGATTTCCTTGACCATGCCACCCAGCGTGTCCACATGGGCGGTGAGAGAGCGGGGTGCATCCGATTTCTCGCCCGGAAAAGTCACCAGCAAGGCCCCTTTCCGGGTTCTCTTGACTTTGAGTTCAGGATGGGCAGCGAAATGTTCTTCACAAAAAGTAATGGCAGCTTCGGCATACCCCGTGGGGGAGGGGGAATTGAGCAAGCCGACCAGGAATTTTTCCAGGAACTTGGTATCGATCTTGGGTATCGGCATCAGAACTCCTTTCCTTCGAAAGCAGCGATTTTATCCTTCCAATCCTGCGGTACGGGGATGGATTGATGGGTGTGATAGTCGTACGCCACTATGATGGTCTCCGCGGTGGCGAACACAAGCCCGGTCCCTACTTCCTCGATCTGGTATTCGAAGGTCAGGCTCTTGTTTCCAATCCGGCTTACCCGGCAACCCACCCGGATTTCTTGGTTCATGTCAATGGGGGCGCGGTAGGTCACGTGCACGTCAGCCACAATCAATCCAAGGTCGAAGAAGGATTTTCCGTCGAATAGCCCGGTATGGGTTAAATAATTAAAGCGGGTTTGCTCAAGGAACATCACGAAGTGAGCATTGTTTACGTGCCACTGGGGGTCCAGGTCGCCATAGCGCACTTGCAGGGGGTAGTAGAAGTTGAATGAATTCATAAATTGGATTATACATGCCATTTGTTTTGGGGTTATTTGAAGGGGAATTTCAGGTCAAAATGGGCGTGAAAGTAATTTCAGATGAATGACCATTTGCACTTGCATCCTCTGCCGAATGAGCATAAAATTACCCGATAACAAGACTATTTTTATCAAATGAGGAAGAATTGTCATGGAAATAACCCGTCAAGCTGATTATGCGCTCCGTGCCATGCTGTTCCTGGCAAAGCTGGGGCCTGATCAGCACGCCGCCACCTCTGTCATCGCTACCGACCGCAAGATTCCTCAATCCTTCCTCGCCAAAATAATTTCGCAGCTCTCGATCGCCGGTTTGATCCATACCTCCCGAGGTGCACATGGCGGGGTATCCATCGCTAGGTCTCCCAGTGAGATTTCGTTGCTCGAGGTCGTCGAAGCCATCGACGGACCGATTTCCCTGAATGAATGCGTGGTCAATGCGAAATCGTGTGATTTCAACGGGGAATGTCCACTTAACAAGATTTGGTGCGAGACCCAGCAGACTTTGGTCATAAAACTACGTACCACTTCCTTCGAAGAAGTTGTATCATTGAAGAAATAGCCTGTTCAAGGCGAACAAGGAGAAACATTGACCGAAGGTACACCTATCAACCGGGAATGGATCCTATTCACTCAAAATGGGACACTCATCGTTGACTGGGGAGATGGAAAGTACATGGACGTTCTTTCTGGTGAATTTATTGACATCCAGGAGAACGAGATCAGCCATCATCCCACGAATGAAGAGCTGGATTGGCAAGTCCACATTAACTGCGTGGTGAAATATGATGCTAAATCGGTTTGGTTTGTTAAACTTCCCGAACGACCTCAAAGGACCATCGATTGATCCTTCAAGGCGAAAATCGCACCCCTCCCGCCAAAAGGAGGGGTGTTTTTTGAACAAATGAACAAGACTACAAATTCCCACACACCGCGCTTTGTCGCTCTGTTCACCTTTATCAGGCTGATCTTGCATACCGCCCAGCGGATGGTGTACCCCTTCCTGCCCATTTTTGCAAATGGCATGAACGTCTCGGTGAATACCATTTCCTTTGCCTTGGGGTTTGCTACCTTTGCCAGCATCCTCAGTCCCTTCCTGGCGCCCATTGCAGATCGCTCCGGCAGGCGTGCGGGCATGCTGCTGGGATCCTTGATCTTTTCCGTGGGCATGGGCGTAGTGGCGATAGCTCCCGGGGAGATCACTTTCATCATCTCCATGCTCCTAAGTACCATGGGTATCAACCTGGCGATCCCTTCTATCCATTCATATTTGAGTGATATTACTGCCTATTCGAAGAGGGGATTTGTTCTGGCGATCACTGAAACAGCCTGGGCATTAGCCTACGTGGTAGGGATGCCTCTCATCGGCATCCTCATTGATAAAACGAATTGGCAAACACCTTTTGCCATAATGGCTGGTTTTGGATTGATTTTGATCCTGCTCCTGTTGGTTCTGGTTCCCTCAGATTCCCACCAACCCAAATCAACCGAAAAACGGGGTTTTAACCTGAAACTGGTATTCACCTCTCCGGTGTCTTGGGCTGCCCTGGTGTTTGGTTTGGCAATGGTGAGCGCCAACCAGTTGGTCAATGTCTTTTACAGTACCTGGTTGGTGGATAGGTTCAGTTTGCAAGCCGTCGCTTTGGGTGCCGCCTCCATCGTGATCGGGTTTTCCGAGTTGGGCGGCGAAGCAATGTGTGCCCTGATCGTTGATCGATTGGGCAAGGAACGTTCCATCCTGTTCGGGTTAATTGGCAATTCTGCGGTTGCATTGCTGTTTCCTTTACTGGACAGCAGTCTTCCTTTATTCCTGGTATGGCTTTTCCTTTTCTTCCTGACTTTCGAGTTCGCCATTGTCGCCTGCTTGCCCTTGATGACCGAAGTATTGCCCCGTGCTCGCACGACCCTGTTGGCGGCTTTTCTGGCTGCCCTCTCCCTGGGTCGGTCTTTGGGGGCATTCATTGCTCCTTTCCTTTACAACTGGGGCTTCTTTGCCTTGTGTCTGGCGGCAGTCGGTTTTAACATTCTTGCCATGCTGATGCTCCGCCGGGTCAAAATCTCTCCCCAGGAGAACACGGGGACCGTCGATGTCGAAATCCCTTGAAATAAAAAAGTCCGAGATCGGGGTATTCACCGTCATCCGCATCGTGTTCGATGCAGCTATCCGTATGGTGTATCCCTTCCTGCCGGTTATTGGTCGCGGGTTGCAAGTGGACCTGGCAACGATCACCCTCGCTATTTCCTTTTCCATGGCAGCCAGCGCTCTCGGTCCGTTTATTGCCCCGGTAGCCGACCGGTATGGCAGGCGTACGGGGTTGTTGATAGGCTTGATGATTTTCACGTTTGGCTGCGCCCTTGCGGGATTCTTCCCCAGCTACTGGTCATTCCTCGTGGGTTTGCTGCTCATCAACCTGGGAGATAATATTTTCCTCCCTTCCATGCAGGCGTATATCAGCGACCGGGTTTCCTACGAAAAACGAGGGGTTTATATTGGTGTAACCGAGCTTGCCTGGTCCCTCAGTTTCATCCTGGTCATCCCCCTCATCGGATTGCTCATCCAGGCAACCTGGTGGAACATCCCCTTCATTGTTCTGGCTGGGGTGGGGGTCCTGGCAGTCTTTATCACCCTGCTTGGCTTCCCTGCCGACCGCCCCCATCCGGAAGAAGCCCCAAAGTTCTATGCTGGATTGACCAGGGTTTTCAGGGTACGCAATGCCCGGTTGATCTTGATCGCGGGTATATTGGCGGTGACGGCCAATGGGCTGGTGAATGTCCTCTTTGGGGTGTGGATGGAAGATTCATTTGGACTGCAGGTAACCGCGCTTGGCTTGGCTTCCATGATCATCGGGTTTTCCGAACTAGGTGGCGAGACTCTCACCACCCTGCTTTCAGACAGGCTGGGAAAGGAACGATCATTCATCCTCGGTCTGGTGGCGAATACACTGGCTGTTCTCAGCCTGCCTTTGCTGGGGGCAACCGTGTTCGGCGCATTGGTTTGGCTTTCGTTGTTTGCTCTCACCTTTGAATTCGGGGTAGCTTCCAGCTGGATGGTGGTTTCCGAAGTGTTGCCGGTTGCCCGAGCCACGATGATTGCCGTCTACATTGCCGCCCTTTCGTTGGGTTTTGCCCTGGGTAGCATTCTCGCTCCACATTTTTACTCCATGGGAATGTTCGCCAATGCGATTGCGGCTGCAGGGTTCAATATCCTGGCGATACTCTTGATCACTCGAATTCGTTTACCCAGGCCTGCACTGAGCAACTGAAAAAGCCTGCATGCTATAATGAATTTCACTTTTCTATGCTTATCCATAATGCTTCCCAACTGATTGCCCTTACCTCCCAACCTCAACGTGGGAAGGATTTAGGTACGTTAAATATCATCGAGCAGGGAGCCATGCTTATCCATGGGGAATCCATCGTGGCGGTGGGAACGAGTGAAGAGCTTTTGCAAAAGTATCCCAATGAGCGCAGGCTGGATGTACACGGCAAAGTGGTGATGCCCGGTTTGATCGACCCGCATACCCACCTGGTCTGGGCGGGTGACCGCGCTGCCGAGTTTGAGATGCGCCTGCAGGGGAAAACGTATATGCAGATAATGGCTGCTGGCGGCGGGATCCAGTCCACGGTCAATGCCACCCGGGCGGCCAAAAAAGTTGATTTGCTGGCACAGACCCGCGAACGGGCGAACACCATGTTTGCTTATGGCACTACCACCGCCGAAGCCAAAACAGGGTATGGGTTGCAACTTACAACTGAATTGGCACAAATGGAGGCATTGCTGGAACTTGATGAGCAAGGACCGCTTGAAATACTACCCACCTTCCTCGCCGCGCATGCCATCCCGGCGGAGTTCAAGGATGATCCTGACGGTTATACCCAACTGGTTGCCGGGCAGATGCTGCCGTCCTTGAAAGATTGGTGGCACGATCATGCAGGCGGTCGACCGCTTCCCTTTGTGGATGTATTCTGTGAAAAAGGTGCATTCAACCTGGCACAGACTCATCAAATTTTAGAGAGTGCCAAGTCGCTGGGATTCCCACTCAAGATGCATGCGGACGAATTCGAGAACATCGGCGGGACTCAACTTGCCATCGAGATGGGTGCCGTTTCGGCCGATCACCTGGTGAAGACTTCCGCGGAAAATATCCTGGCATTTTCGGACAGTCCTACTGTTGCCGTGGCTTTGCCCTGTACACCCTTTGGATTGGCTGAAGGTGAATACACTCCTGCCAAAGCCATCGTGGATTCGGGTGGTATCCTCGCCATTGCTTCCGATCTGAACCCCGGCACTGCCTGGTGTGAGAGCATGCAATTTGTAATGGCGCTGGCTTGCCGCTACCTGCATCTCACCCCTGCGCAAGCCCTGGCGGCTGCCACCATCAATGCCGCGGCAGCCATCCGTTGTGAGGAAAGGCTTGGCTCGCTTCATGCCGGTAAGCAGGCGGATATTTTGATCCTTTCCGTTTCAGATTACCGGCACCTGGCTTACCGATTTGGGGATAACCTGGTCGATACAGTTTTCAAAAAAGGTAACCGGATCCTGCCGGCAGGTCCCAAGTAGAAAATATTCATCTCAAATAAGAACGCACAACGAGGAAAAACATGAAAGCCGTCATTTTCTATACATCTACACATCATGGCAACACGGAAAAAGTGGCGAAGGTCATCGGAGATGTTCTGGGTGCAGAGATGCACAACCTGGAAACCGAGGATGTTTCCAAGCTCGAAATCAGCAAATTTGATTTAATAGGTCTCGGTTCGGGGATATACGCTTTCACCTTCAGTCCGAAATTATTCGAATTGGTCGAAAGGTTCGATCTGAAGGGCAGGAAGGTATTTTTGTTTTCCACCAGCGCCTCGGGCAGATTGAGGATGCATAACAAATTGTCGGAAGCCCTCGCCTTGAAACAGGCCCAAAATGTGGGAGAATTTACTTGCCCCGGTTTCATTGATTGGGCTTTTTTCAGATGGTTCGGAGGCGGTATACGCAAGGGTCAACCCAACGCCGAAGATCTTGAAAACGCACGGAAGTTCGCTGAATCGTTAAAGAACAAATAAACTAATCACTATAGAAAGGATTGGAAAGATGAAAACGATCATGATCTACACATCCACCCACCACGGGAATACGGAACAGATCGCCCGCGCGATTGGGGAAGTTCTGAAAGCCGACCTGCACAGCCTGGAAAAGGAAGATGCTGCTTCCATCAACTTGGAAGGGTATGACCTTATCGGGCTGGGGGCAGGGGTGAGGGCACAAAAACCGGATCCAAAGATTATGCGTGCCCTGAAAAAGCTCAATCTTGAAGATCGCAAAGTTTTTCTGTTTTCCACCAGCGCAGGCAATTCGATGGATGAAATCCTCCTCCTCAAGCAAGCGGTGCTTCAAAAGCAGGCTCATTTGATGGGTGAATTCATGTGCGCAGGATTTTTCGATTGGGCCTTCATGAAATGGTTTGGCGGGTACAACAAGGGGCATCCCGATGCCACCGACCTGGAAAATGCCCGCAAGTTTGCCCAATCCTTGCTCAAATAACATCATCCATGCCAACCATCGAAGAAGCCCGAAAGTTCTACCCGCCCTCGGACGGTGTCCATGGTTTTGACCATGTCGAGCGGGTGTACCATATGGCGGAAAAGATCGGCAAGGCGGAAGGCGCTGACCTGGAGATCATCCACGCCGCCGCCCTTCTGCACGATGTGGAAGGCAGCACTCCCGGAAAAAAGGAACGCGCCAGCCACCACGAGCAATCTGCGGATTTTGCTGCAACAGTCTTACGCAAAGAGGGTTGGCTGGAGGAACGCATCAAGGCGGTACAACACTGCATCCGC
>JBGQAS010000277.1:0-3604 GCA_041494435.1 Anaerolineaceae bacterium
CGGGTCGGTTGTAGACTGGTCCGTGGCTGGGTGCGATCATTTTGATCTTGTACGGCGAGAGTTTTTCAAGGTGCTTTTGAATCAGGGCATGGAAGGGCATCATGATCTCAGCGTAATACCTTTTGGCGCACCTTAGGGTGTGACCTTCATCCGGGACAAAAGTCGACGATGTGGCCAGGTGAGAACCGAATAAGTCGCATGAAAAAAGGATCTGTTCTTCGCGCAAGTAGGTGCAGATAGTTTCCGGCCAGTGAACCCAGGGAGTGTAGATAAACTCAAAGGTGCGATCACCCAGAGACAGGGTTTCACCGTCCTCCACGGTGATGATGCGGTCTTCAGGAATATCCAGCAAGGCCAACAACATGTCCTTAGCTTTGGTAGAGCAAATTAATTTTGCCTTGGGATATTTCGCCAATATCTTGGGGATCGTACCGGAGTGATCCTGCTCGGCATGGTTGGAAATCAAATAATCCACAGCAGGAACTTCATTCAAGGCTTCCAATAATTCCGCGGCTTTGCTTGGATCAGTTGTATCAATGAGTGCAGTTTTTTCGCTGCCTTTGACGAGGTAAGCGTTATAGCTCGTCCCATCCGGCAGGGGGATCAAGGCATCAAACAATCTGCGGGTCCAATCCACGCTGGCATAAAGATTAACCCTTTCAGACATGAGCTTGGGTTCCATTTTCACCTCCTGGAATGCTTTCTTCCAATTATACCTATACCCCTCATTAGGATTTGTCCTGAAACCGAATTTGTTTTCGGAGTGTTATGATTAAAGCCATAAGGGAGAATAGGGAAATAACAAAATGAATCTCCAAACCATCCTCAATAGTTCTCTTGGAGTTGGTGCCTCCCTTCTATTAGGGCAAATCATTCCCGAGAAAGCAGCGTACCGGTTCGCAAATTATGTCGCCCGTCGGATAGTCGGCAAACCCGAACGCGTCATGGTAAAGGCAACCCGTACCAATCAATGGGTTGTCGCAGGCGAAAATCTCTCATCGGAAGAATTGGATCGCCGAACTCTTGCAGTGTTTGGATCCATTGGATGCAGCTTGTTCGACTTTTATCACAACCTCCACAACAATCAAAAAATCATAGACCTGGTAACTTTTTCCCCCCGTTTTCAAAACGTCTTTCAAGAGCGTCTGGAGGGAAAACGCGGGGCGATATTCATCGCAACTCATACCAGTGCATTTGACCTGGGAGGGGCGGCATTGGTCTTGAATGGACTCTGCTTTCAGACCCTCTCGTTCCCTAATGTGAATGACGGATATGCCTGGCAGAACCGCATCCGGCGTCATTTGAACCTGGAGGTTACCCCCTTGAGTATGTCTTCCCTTCAGATGGCTCGCGAACGGTTACAAAAAGGGGGGACTGTGCTTACGGGTTTGGATCGCCCTCATCCGGGCTCGAATTACAAGCCGCGCTTTTTCGGTCGACCCGCAGCCCTCCCCGTTTTTCACGTACGGCTGGGATTGAGGAACAACTGCCCAATCTATGTCGTTGGAGTGAACACTCAACCCGACGGAAAATATATAATTGATTGTTCCGAGCCCATCTGGATGCAACCTGATCCTGACCCCACCGTGGAAATTATCAGCAATGCAGAAAAAGTCCTTCAGGCGGGTGAAGTTTTCATCCGTAAATATCCCGAACAATGGGCCATGACCTACCCGGTCTGGCCGGAGGTGATGAATGCCGTCGCGTAAAGCCAAAAAAATACGCACTAACATTACCAAGCACAAACGTCAAAACCCCAGTTTCCTGGCATTTCTGGAACGCCCCGCTCTGGCCTGGCTTTCATCACATATGCCCCGCTGGGTCACCCCGGATATGCTCACCATCTTCGGATTCTTATCCGCCATACTGATTGGGGTTAGCTACGCATTATCGAAGAATAATCCGGTCTTTTTATGGCTGGCGAGCCTTGGATTTTTCTTCAACTGGTTCGGTGACAGCCTGGATGGCACGCTGGCACGCAAGCGAAATATCGAGCGTCCCAAGTATGGTTTCTTCATTGACCACACCACTGACGCTTTGGCGGAAGTGATCATGTTTGTTGGGTTGGGACTTTCGGGATATGTAGACATGACCCTGGCATTGGTCGCCCTGGTGGGTTATTTCCTTATGTCGATTTTGGTTTACATTTATACCTATGTCAGCGGAACCTTTCGGATTGCCTATATTGACCTTGGACCAACAGAATTCAGAGCAATCGCCATCCTCGCTAATGCCCTGATATTCTTTATTGGGAATCCGATCGTCAAATTGCCCTTCTTCACCTTCCATTTATACGATGCGATTGTGGCAGTGGTAGCAGCAATCCTGTATGGCGGATATATAGTTGTGACCATTGTCAAAGCTGTGGAACTGGCAAAAAAGGAAATCATCCCTCCGCAAATCTAAATACTATAGGTGAGAAAATAAAAATAGCGACCCGGGATCCTGGGTCGCTATTCGTTTTCCATAAAACCTACGCCATCTCTTCAGCCAATTCCCTCGACTTCTCAATATATTCAAGGGATTGGTGGCGGAAGTAAGTGTTGTAAAGCATGGCATAGTACCCTCGCGCCAACATCAAACTGGAATGAGTGCCTTCTTCGATAATCTTTCCCTTTTCCATAACGATGATGCGGTCCGCAGATTTCACGGTGGAGAGTCGGTGTGCGATCAAGATACTGGTAGTTCTTTCCAGTATCAGGTTCAACGCCTGCTGGATCTGCCATTCGGTGAATGGGTCGATGCTGGCAGTAGCTTCATCAAGGACAAAGATGGCAGGTTGCTGGACCAAAACGCGCATCAAGGAGACCAGTTGCCGCTGACCCATGCTCAGCCTTCCGCCTCGCTCACCAACTTGAGTTTTCAATCCTTGGGGCAATGTGTCCAACCAGTCGCCACTGCCTATCTGCCGGGCTAATTTTTCAATTTCATTTAATTTGGCATCCGGGCGGGCATAGCGGATATTTTCTGCTACGGTTCCGGAAAATAAGAAGGGTAATTGTGAAACAATGCCAAGGTGCCGGCGATATTCTTCCAGGTTGAAAGAGCGGATGTCATGTCCATCAATGCGGATGGCACCGCTTTGGAATTCATAGAACCGGGCAATCAATTTGGCAACGGAGGATTTCCCTGCACCTGTATGTCCCACCAGGGCTACGGTCTCTCCCGGTTTTATGTGAAGTGAAAAATCATCCAGGACATCTTCATTCTTTTTATAGAAGAAACGCACATGGTCAAAATCGATCTGACCTTTGAGATCGGGCACATGCTGGTCATCCCTTTGCACCACGGCTGGTTCAGCATCTATGAGGGCAAACACCCTTTCTGCAGCTGAGAACCCGTTTTGGATGGACGACCAGAAAGCTGAGATGTTCATCACCGGAAACATGAAGCGGTCCAGGCTGAGAATGAACAAATACCAGGCACCTGCGGTAACGATACCCTGCGAGACTGTCAGGCCCCCAGCGTAAACCATCACGGCGGTCATGCTTCCGGCAATGGCATTCAGTACCGGAAAGACCAGGTTCAGAACGAGACCGCGTTGCCAGTTCAATCGATAAGAAAGTTTGTTAGCCTTATCGAAATCCCTGAATATGCTTTTTTC
>JBGQAS010000348.1:0-2859 GCA_041494435.1 Anaerolineaceae bacterium
ATTTGGGCTGGATCCGCTATGTTGACAAAAAATTCCCTTGTTCTCGGATCGAATATCGTCCAGCGAGTTCGGCCTGGAACAGGCACGTCATGGATCATTTTCCGCTTTTGAATATCCACCATCGAAACTGTGAATGAACCGGGTATTTCCGGGTCTCCGACATTCGCTGCCAGGAGTAATCCTCGTTTCGAGTCAAAGGACAAACCATTTGGATGAATACCTACGGGGATCTTCACCAATTCTTGTTCATCCAAAGGTGTAAATATCCCGACCGAATTCTCGCCCCGGTTGGAGGTGAACACCAGGTTCATCTCATCAGAAACGAGGGCACCAGCCACTCCCTTCAAATCTGGGATGGAGTAAAGGTAAACTTCTTCTACACAATCGATGATATCGATGCGATCGTTGCTCGTATGTGCTACAAACATTCGATTTGTTTGAGCATGAAACGCGGCATGATCAAAACCGCCCGGTTGACTATTTTCCGGCAGTTCAATAAATCCTTCGGACTTCAGGCTCATCTGTACCCCCGTTGGATCATCAGGATTTGAGGAATGGCTTATTTCTTCGCCACTTGCAAACAGCACCAGGCATACAGGGCATCGTACACCTCAAACTGCCCGGCGATGTTTTCGTTGTCTTCAGGGAAGCGTAGGCTGTAACCGGAGGCGATGGCTTCCAGTCCCCGCGCGATGGGATCCTTGTCGATATCTTCATCCACATCCGCAGCGTGGACGATCAGCGCCAGGCGTAGTAAACCCGGCTCTTTCAGGCCGTATTTCTGGATGATGGATTCAAAGGAACATTTTCCATCCTTGTGACCGAGTTCAACGCCAGGAGCATCGAAGGGGATGGCTCCGGTTTCTTTAACGACTTTCTCGATTTGGTTGGTTGGCACGAACAGGAATTCAGCGTTGCTGTCGATGAAGCGAGAGATCAGCCAGGGGCAGGCGACTCGATCTACGTGCACGTGGGAACGAGTAATCCATAACATGGGTTTCTCCTATTGAAAATTGATTTATTTGGGTATCAAAATTGTAAATGAAAGCGAATGAATGCTTATGCCATTGATAAATATTTCGATATGGTGCACACCCGCTTCCTTGAAATTGGTATTGAAGAACCCGAAGGTGAGCACTGCGCGGTTGAGTATTCCTGTCGGGGTGGGTGGATTCTTGAGCTTCGCGCCTTCAATTTTCGCGATTTCCTGCCCGGAGGGACTGCTGAGGATGACACCTATAGTAGTCTCAGCAGTTGCATCCGGGATGATATTCATGACGATGTACATTTGGGGCCATACCAGGGGAAGCTGCCTGGCATTGATGTGCTCCCACATGCCAATGATGGAGGCTTTGCCTGCTGCATCCACGAAAGCATAATCGCACAAGAAAATCCAATTGATAGATGCCATTTTATTCCTTTGCTAATTATCATTATATGGCTTTTTCAACGGGTCATTTTTTTGAAGATATTTGAAATTCGTGCTATTCACGGGATATTTTCATTGAGATGAATTTGGTCTCACTCTGTGGTTTAATTAGCCAAATGCGTTATCGAATTGCCTTATTATTGTTAGTCCTACTGGCTGCTTGCAGCCCAAAGGTGCCTTCACCAACATCAATTCCCAGTGAAGTTCTCATCCCCTGGCTAACTCCCACACCCTTGGGAACTCCCGATCTCAGCACAGCAGTTATCCAACCTACCGTAACGCCCACCCTCCGAGTGCATGTAGTGGCCTCCGGTGAAGTATTAGGATACATTGCTGGGCGATATGGTGTCACGGTTGCCCAAATTGTGGCAGCCAACCCGGGCATGAACCCGGATCTTCTGACCATTGGGCAGAAAATTACCATCCCAAACCCCGTCCCCGGATCAAACATCGTTTCCTCTGGCTCGACGAATCCCACCCCCACACCGGTCGTCGTCGACCTCGGCAGTGTGAATTGTAATCGCAGCCTTGAAGGCGGAGCCTGGTGCTTTTTTACTGTGCATAACGGACAAGGGAATATGATCGAGAATGTTTCGGCAAATATCAAACTGTTCGATGCTGCCGGTCAGCAAGTAGGCGAGCAGGTTGCTTACACCATCCTCGATGTTATCCCCGCCGGAGGTGTGCTCCCGATTGCGGCATATTTTGATGCCCCTGTGCCTTCCCCGGTCACGGCAACTGCCATGATTAATTCCGGAATTCTCGTTCCGACCGGTGATACCCGCTATTTACCTGCAACCATTAGAAATCAATCTGTTGCCATTCAATTGGATGGATTATCCGCCGTCATAACCGGCGAGGTGGTTCCTGATAATGCGACGAAGGGTGCCTCATCCATCTGGGTGGCAGCAGTAGCATACGATGCGTCGGATTCGATTGTGGGTGTGCGTCGCTGGATGGGCAAATCAGCTCTACCCGCCGGGCAGGCTCAACCTTTCAGCCTGACCGTATATTCCTCGAATGATGCCATCGTCCGGGTTGAACTTTCGGTCGAGGCGCGACCCTAGCTATTCCACGTTCCAAATGAGATAACTGGCTGACTGGCAGATCGGTTCCGCTGCCGGAACGTTCAAGCACACCATGTAGGGGATCACACTGCCATTGGGGGTCGAAGGTCTGGCAGGCACCATCACACTGGAGAATCCGTTGGATGCCGTCGGCGGAAAGTGCCCCGTGTACTGGCTGCCATCCGGATACTCCAAGATCAACTGGGCTTCCACGTTCGGGATGGGCTGCTGGGTTTCTGCATTCCACAGGGTCATGTTGATTTGCTGCACGGCGTCCGATTTGATGCGTGGCATTTCCTCACTTAACTGGATCACCACCGATTTTTGGGAGAAAACGAATTGAGGTGGGGCTGCCTGTGTGGG
>JBGQAS010000009.1:0-16269 GCA_041494435.1 Anaerolineaceae bacterium
ATCGATCTCGAAGAGAAGATCCTTCCAATCGGTAGGGACTACGCCGCTCTTGTAAACACTTGGGTCGTTAGGGCGCCCGCCGAGGAAATTGCCCAGGTACTCGTAGCGAATTCCGGCAGCCTCAAGCGGCTCCCCGATGCGTTTCTGGTTGAACTGGGGTGCATGACGGCTATAAGGCAACGTGCGTACATCGACCAGCACCTGGACCTTGTAGATCTTCAGCAGGTCGATGATCTTTGGCACGTCACAGTTGCTATGCCCGATGGTATAGATGGGATGGGAAGTGGGCATCCTTCCTCCTCATCGATATTTTAGCAGCACCACGTTTTTTCCGAGGGTTTTGGCTTCAACTTCTTTGAATTTCTTCAATGTGCCATCTTTGAAAAGCCGCTTGCCCGTCCCCAAAATGACCGGGTACACCAGCAGCCGGAATTCGTCGATCAGGTCATGCGCCAGGAGTGATTGAATAAGCACGCTGCTGCCCGCCACGAGGATGTCTTTTCCGGGCTTCTCCTTGAGCATCATCACTTCGCCCGCCAGGTGTCCGCCGATGAGATTGGAGTTGTTCCAATCAAGCTGCTTGAGCGTCGTCGAGGCGACATACTTGGGGATGCTATTCATCCGGTCAGCAAAGCCCTGCTCATCCTTACGGAAGGGCCAGGCTTCGGCGAATCCCTGGTAGGTAATGCGGCCGAGGAGCAGGCAATCACAATCGAACAACTCTTCCTGCTTGAACTTGCCGATCTCGGTGTTCCAGTAGGGCATCGTCCAGCCGGCCAACTCAAACTTGTCCTGATCGCCTGGGCCTTCCATCACGCCATCGAGCGAGAGAAATTCAGATACCACGATCTTGCGCATAAGCGCCTCTGGTCACCTCATCTTTTTAAGTAATTCCGTCATGCGTTCATACCCTTCGCGAGTGCCAACCTCCATGCCTGTATCGAGCATGCCCTTCATATCGTCACCGCTTGGAAAATCGATCGAGGTGACGGTTTTGGTCTGTTTACCCTTTTCTTCCAGGACCATCGTCTGGGTCAGTACATGCCCCGGCATGGCTTCCCACTCAAAGGTAAATGAAATTTCCTGGGGTTTCTTCACCGTCTGGTAAACACCTCGAAAGGCAAACTCCTTGCCTTCCTTGTCGTATTGGACATATCGCCAGGCACCGCCCACTTTCAATTCCTGCTTGTCGATCTTGGTGGTCAAGTTCCGCGGTCCCCACCATTCAGGGATGTACTTGGGATCGGTGAGAGCTTTCCAGACTTTTTCCCGGGGAGCATCGAAGACCTGGGTGACGATCACTTCCGAGTTCTCGGTATCAATATCGAATTTAATATCAAGCTTAGCCATTCTTACTCCTTTTTTCACTCATTGGATGCGAAGCGGGCAGCAAAGAATCATAATATCCGTACACGATTTTTTAATCAGGTTGGTAGGTGAGGACAATTACCCCTGATTTGAACACCTGGGTTTTGATGAGCTTCAACGGGACGCGTTGGTCGAGTCCTTTGAAAAGGGTTTTGCCGCTGCCCAAAATGATGGGGTTGATGATGACCTGGAACTCATCGATCACACCTTCTTTCAGAAGCGACACCGCCAGATCAGAACTGGCCAACATGACGAGGTCCTTGCCGGGCAATTTCTTTAAACGGCTGATTTCTTTTACCGGGTCAGTGTTGATGAGAGTTGTATTTTTCCAATCGACATTCTTCAATGTCTTGGAAAAAACGATCTTAGGGGTTTCATTCATCAACTTGGCTGTGACAGGGTCGGTGCGGAGGGCTACCGCAGAAGGCCAGAAACTGGCCATCATCTGATAAGTCACGCGCCCAAAAAGGATAATGCCGGCAGATTGGATAAGGTTATGGGCATAGTCATTGAATTCGTCCTCAACAACATGCCAGTCGATTTCGTGGTTCAACCCCTCGTAGTAACCATCGAGGGAGATCAACATTTGGAAGATCAGTTTTTGCATCCTGCCTCCTTATATAAACATGTTCCCACTTTTGTATAAGAATTAGATGCGAAAAATTGGGTGAAGGGGACAAACAAAAGGCGGCTATTGAGAAGCCGCCTTTCAAATAAGAAATAGGCTAACATGCACTTTATAACCCTTCTCTCACCTCGATCTTGCCATCTTTCAATTCCCAAATCTCGGTAGCGACTTGTCGGATGAAGTAGCGGTCATGGATGACTGCCAGGAGAGTACCTTTGAATTGGAGGAGCGCTTCTTCAAACCGGCTCCGGGAGGAAATATCCAGGTGGTTGACGGGCTCATCGAGCAACAACAGGTTGCATCCTTGCGCCACCAGTCGGGCAAGCATCAACCGGGCGCGCTCCCCGTAAGACATGTCATGCACCTTGGTGAAGACATCGTCGCCTTTGAAAAGAAAAAGAGAAAGGTATGAGCGGGCAGAAGTCTCATTGGCAATGCCTGCATCTTGAATGGTCTCAAGCGCATCAAGATTGGGCTCCAAACCGGTCTGCTCCTGGTCCATGTAGCCCACGCGGACGTTGGCACCCAGGCGGACAACCCCCTTCAAAGATGGCAGTTCGCCCATCACGGTTTTCAGCAGGGTGGTCTTGCCGCAACCGTTGGGACCCACGAGGCCCACGCGCTCACCCGGATTCAAACCAAAAGAAACCTGCTGGAGGATGGTTTTTAGATTATAGGATTTGGAAACGGAATTTACACTTAACATGTCAACCTGCCGGAAGATAACAAAAGCCGAGGGCCAATGCCCTCGGCAAGAAAACATTACCGGGTCATTACCCAAAAAAGAGGAGAATTTTACAGGTTGATGTCTGTCATTACGAAGTCCTTACTCGTTAACCAGGGTGGATTTTACTTGAGGGTTTAAGGATTGTCAATTCTGAAAAGAGAATATTGTCAGCGATATTCAAATATATGATCTATTTCGCCTGCCACGTCACGATATATTCCCAATCTTGTGGCAGATCGTGAACAGTCGGTACCTTCACCTGCCAATTTCCTCTCAAGTCTTTTTCTCTGGCTGTGGCTTCGAAATGGAACATGGCGATGCCCAGGTCGATCTTCTGCATGTCAAAATCATATTTCCCTTTGTATCCGGGATTGTGGGCTAACAAGAAATGAAACTGGTTGCCTTGTTTGAGGATCCGCCAGGGTTGCCGGTTCGCTGCGGAGGGGGCAATCCTCAGCATTTCCAAAGGAACATCATATTCGCCAGC
Source organism: Anaerolineaceae bacterium (assembly GCA_041494435.1). Classification (GTDB taxonomy): domain Bacteria; phylum Chloroflexota; class Anaerolineae; order Anaerolineales; family Anaerolineaceae; genus JBGQAS01. The sequence continues at coordinate 3,211 of JBGQAS010000009.1, forward strand.
TATGTCTTGGGTCAACGGATTTTGCAATTCTTCATTGAAGAATAGCTTTTGCCAAGGAAAACGGATGCGACCAGTGATCGGTTTAAAAAGCAGGTCGATCGGTCCGCGTGCCCAACTGGGGTACCCGACCGGCGTGATGGAAGGGAGCCACTCGTCATCAGCGAGGTGCATGGCTCTGGCAAACTGGCTGCGGGAGAAAGTGCCCCCCATCCAGCAGGTGCCCAATCCCAGGGAAGTGACCATAAGGATCAGGCTTTCGAAAGCATAACCGAATTGTTCCAGGGCATGATCCCCTTTCCTTACAGCCCCGGCAATAAAATTGGTTGCCCCGAGGATGACCCCATAAGTACCAAAGAGTACTTTTTCTTCTCCTTTGAGCAGCGGAATATCCAGCCACTTGAAGCGAAGAGGCGCGTCAAAGGGCCCTGAGAGTTGATCAAAGGATTTTTGAATCCGTTCCTTCCACTCGGAAGGGATTACCTTTCCCGAATATGTACGGACGGATTTACGAGATTGAATGGTTGTTTCAATGGAGTGTGTGGAATTCATCAATGCAAGCTGTTGTATTATTTTTTTGTGGTGAGATTTCACTTTATGTCAATAGTAAACCGAAATTTCAAGTCCCCTTCGAACCACATCGGGAAATTTGTTCCCCAGAGGTTGTTGAACAAATTGAAATGAGGTCCCTGGCGCAGATCAGGCAAAACGTCAGTAAACTCCATCAGGGGAGGAACTCCAGGCGCCATGAGAGGAGCATCGAACGAACGCAACTCGATCTTTCCGCGTTCATCGGTATATTCGACAACTTCCCCGACGGCGTGCAGAGCCCGGTTGCCTCGGGAAACTACATCCAGGGGATCAACCCATTCACCCAGCTTGTCCATGCGGCATTGGATCTTCTTCCCCAGTCCTGGCTGCATGGATAGCCACATCGCTTCGGGTATGCGGCAGGCAGACTTGGCAAAGAGTTGGAGGGTTAAGTCGATTTTCCCTATCTCAAAACTCCATTCTAGGGTAACCATTTCAGGCGCACCATATTCTGCATGGGCTTCTTTTTCAAAAGTAGCAAAGATCAAGGCATGGTTGTTGTGGGAATAAAAATCCCTTACCCGCGGGATCCACTTTTGCCTGTGTACATTTGCTTTTTCCAAACCGGGCTTGGTGAAATCTGCTTTTGCCCACAGGTCGATAAGGGGGCTGTGACGGATATATTGTTTCCAAACCCGGTCAAAATCCGTAGAGTCGAAGATGTGGTAATTGAGCTCGCCCAATCGGCAGCCCTGCCTGCCATTTTTCTCCCATTGAACCTCTGTCAGGGCACCGGATTCCGGGTCGAATTTCGCAGAGAATCCCGCACTTCCGATCGAATATGGAGAAGCTGTTTTTCGAGTATTACCTTTCATCGTGGGAGGGTTGGGTTTGAGATGCAGCAACCGTTCACTGGCTTCCTTGGCGATCGCGGGATTCCACAGGGAGCGGATGGCTCGATCTATGTACTGCCGTTTTTCGTCCCAGGAACCTTCCACTTTTTTGAAATTCGGCTTTGCCCGTGCTTTTTGCAAGGCCTGGGCAGAAAAGTTCACATTATCCGCCAGGTGAGTTTTGATATCCATGCCCCAGGTATGCTCGGCGATCATCAGCAGCCTGCGGTTGAACGCTTTCATATCGGTGGCATTCGGGTCTATCTTGCCCTCAACGACCCACTCTTTTTGGAGACGCAGCAGTTCACGGAGTTGCATCACCTTGAGAGGGTCGCTGCCGGCGCCATGGATCCATGTATCACCGATCTCCTGGGTGACCACCGGTAATTGCGCCACGAACGGTTCCAGGGCAACCGAATAATCATCCAAGGTCGAAGCCACCACTTCTGCATCAGGGAACTGCTTCCTTAACTGTTGATAGACCGCTTGCGCTTGTTCGAAGGTTTGCGGTCCCAGGTTGTCATCCGAATGGGCGAAGGCCAAAGCTTCGTCCAGGCCGTCCAGGGTGAACGTGCTGCCATAAACACCCTGGTAGATCATGGTCACTTCCTGCCCACCGGATGACTGCCAGCGGAAAACCGGGGGCACATCGGGGACAGCACTGGCAGGGTTGACTCCAATGTGGAGCAGATCCACGCCTGCCTCCGCCAGCAGGGGGACGATGCCGCGGGTATGCCCGGGCACATCGGTCATCTTGGCGGCATGAGTATGCCTGCCAAAGCGAATATCCAGGTCCTGGGAAAGGCTCAATCCAAAGCGGAAGAGGTCCGCGTCCATCAGCTCGGTGTGGGTGGTAAATGGCAAGGCATGCCAGGCGATATCCCCGGTAGAGATGGCTTGCTCCATCTCTTTTTTCTCATGCCCGGAAACATGCTCCAGGTATTCGTAGATCAACCAGGAACCCGTTGTCCAAATGAACCGATCGTTGCCGGTTTCGCGCATCTTTTTTGCCAGTTCAATGGCACGGGGGATGTACAACTTGAAATAGCGGTCGGTGACGTTGGCAGCCAGATCGGTGAAACCGATATCCAGATGGGTCTTGAAGATTAAGTGAACTTTCCGGATCATTGCACTTTCCTTTTCAGAGTCCCCTTCAGTGTACGTCTTTCATCTTTTCAGGGTACTGCCTGGCGAATTCGATCAACGCGGCTGAATCTTCCTGTTTGAAAGCGGAGAAAGGCAGCCAATGGTAAACACCTATACTAGCGTAACACAGAAGACCTTCCCGGGTCTGTACGATCTTTTCCAGCTTATTCCATTCATCAGTGGTGGTGCGGAAACCCTCGGTTTCGATGATGATCTTCTTCGCGCTCACCCTGAGAGATACATTTTTGCCTTGCTCAGGGCGTCTGGCAAAATTCATCTTGATCATCATTCTTACTACAAATGGAAGAAACAGTGAAAGAAGGGCAACGACCAGCAAGAGGATGATAAAACCGATCTCAATCGAGAGCGCTTCATGCCCAATGACAGCTAGAATCAACCGGGCGGCTGCCACCAGGAGCAGGATGATCGCCAGCCAGCGACCCATCCAGCGGTTGTTGGCACGATAATGCCACATTCCCGCCCTGGCGATCTCATCCGCGCTCCATATGTACGAGCCTTCCAAAACCCTATCTTCAGGCATTATTTAATCTTTCGTCTTCACCTTCACAAGAACCACAACTGAAAGCAGGAACAGGACAGCATAGATGGTAAATATCACCAGGTAGCCGAGTCCAGGAACGAGACCGTTGAAGAAATCAGCCATGGGACCGCCAATGCCGCGCCCGACGATGCCGGCTCCGGCACCTGCCAGGTTGGATATCCCGAGGTACTTGCCGGCTTGTTCCGGTGGGACCAGGTCAGTGCCCAGGGCCCAGTTGGTTGCCATGAAGGTACCAGTACCAGTGCCAATCACGCAACCGCTGACCATAACCATGGCGATGATCACCCCCTGCGGAAGGCTGAGAAAGCCTGTGTTCGCCAGGAAACCCGTCCCGACGAGTAGAAAGGCACCCACAGTAGCGATAATTCCGGCTATGCTCACCAGGCGTTTTTTGCCCATCTTATCTGCCAGCTTGCCACCGATCAAAGCGGAAGGGAGCAGGAACAAGGCGACAACACCCATCAGGAGGGTGGTCATGAAGCCCACGTTCTGGACTTTGACCACATCCTGAAGGAAGTAATAGGCGAAACCCTGGATGGCTCCAATGGCTGCCAGGAACAACAAGCGGTTGATCACCCACCAGATAAAGGAGGATTGGGTTTTGGCATCCTTGCCAATCCCCACCCTAGCGCCGTAATAGACCCCAATGAAAATAGCTCCTGCTGTTCCCGCCAACCCCAGCAATCCGATAATGAGCACTTGCGGGACAACGGCCAGGTTGGCAACGATATGTCCGCCCTGGTTGAGCAGGTAGGTGACAAGTTCCGTGACGCCCACGAAAATGACCGTGAGGGCGAGGATGCGCCAGAAGGTTTCGCCAAAATTCTTTTCATTCTTGCTTTCACTGGGTTGTTCCTTGGCAGCGATGACCGTGATCGCCATGGTCACGAGCAGTCCGCCTGCCATGATGAGACCCACCAGCAGCCCCATGCCTTTATCCACAAGGCTGCCAATACCAGCTGCCAGGATTAACAAGGAAGGCAACAGTTCGAACACGGACTTGGTGCCGGAGGAAAATCCACGCTGATGCTCGGGTACCAGGTCGGGGATGAGACCATTCAGCGCACCCTGGGCAATGTTGGCGACAAATTGGGAAAAGATCGTGGCAATGATCAGGACAATGAACCCGAGGGTGACCCCGAACAAAACATTGGGTGAACCGGCCTTCATCGAACCAAAGACCGGGGAAATGGCCATAAGGATGACAAAAATGGAGTTCAGGACGGCGCCCAGGAAAATGTACGGGCGGCGGCGTCCCCACTTGGATGTACTGTGGTCGCTAAGGTAACCCGCCAGGGGCTGCACCAGCATGGCCACTGCAAGACCGATAACACTCACAATGGAAAGATAGGTGTTCTTTTGCGCTTCGGGAGCGAAAAACAATACCAGCCAGGGGGTCAGGATGGGGGTCATCACCCCGGAAACGAAACTCTGTCCCAGCCAGTAGGCGTTCAGGGCAAAATGGTCATACCAGCGCAGATTTTTCTTCATCTCTCTCCTCCGATGTTTCAGTTTTTTGATGCATGTTGGAACCCCCGGCAGGGTCCTTTGATTCCCAGCGGTTAACCCAGGTATTCCGGGGACACCTTCTTAATGTAATCCAACGATGCTTTCGCTTGTTCAACTGTTAATTCAAAAATGATGGGTCCCATCCACTTGGCTTCCGCTAAGTGATTGAGAAACCATGGGACATCCAGGTCACCTGTACCCAATACGGCATGATCCTTGCCATAACCGATCTTGCGTTCACCGGTTGCAAACTGCCAGGGCCCGTCGTGAAGGTGGATCTCGCCCAAGCGCGGAAGCACCTGCTCGAGCACATCATAGAGTTTCACCGGACCCGAAAATCCAACCAACACATGCCCCACATCCAGGCAAATGGAGGTATCGTACTTTTCCGCCAATTCCATGGTCAGTTCGTGGGGAAATTCGATGGTTTCCACTGCCAGCTTCCGGCTAGGAATGCCAGTCTGTGAAAGTATTGTTTCGATGGTCTCCGCTGCACCCGATTGGAACATTTTGAGGATCACCTGTTTGCCCGTATCGGGCAGGCGCATCTGGTAGAACTCGGCTGCCAGTGCCCCCGTGGCATGCAGGACATAGGATTCAGGTTCGAGCATTTTGGTAAGCTGGATGGATTCCACCAGGGCATCCCGCGAGCCATGCCGGACTTGAGCCAGTGGAGTGGAAGGTTCCACCGACCAAAGCGGCAGATGCAGGGTGTAGCGCAGACCCAACTCCTTTTTGAGGACAGCTAGTTTTTCAACCGATTCGGGAGAATAGCTTTGCGGAAGGAACATACCCAGGTCGCCACCCAATTCGATTAGGCTGAAGCCAGCTGCATGAAGTTGGCGTACCAGGGCGGAATGATCGAAGCCCATCAGGGATGCCATCAGCTCTTCCGGGGGTTTTCCAGAAGGGATGAGCAGCGGCATTTGCATCGCCATGATCCCAAATTGCATCGAACTCTCCTTGGATATACCTAAATAAATTATACAGTTGAAACAAAAACAAAAAGACGGCTAAAGATGCCGTCTCTTTTATTTTATCCAAATAATCTTTATTTGCAACTGCGCAACAGCTTCATATACAAATCCACCAGCTGGATCTTCTCGTCATCGGTCAATTCTGGTCCTGCAACCGTTGTGGGTGGTACCGTCGGGATGACAACCGGGACCGGATCCGACTGGGGGGTGGGTTGAACGGGCTGATTGGCTGGCAGGGTGCCCGTCTGCGCCCATTTGATCAATTCCGGGGTGGTGCCCATGAACCGGTCCTCTCCATCCGCGTATTGCCAAAGCGAGAACTGGTCCCAAACAGACCACATGGCGGTGGAAGCCGTACGCCAGCACGCCAACCAAAGCGGGCAGGATTTAATTATGTTCCAATTCGCCTGGACATCACTGGCACAATCCTGGTTTTCTGCAACTACGCGCTTCACCTCCGCATCCAACGCAGCAATGGCGGAGGAATTCATGTAAACCACCAGCTTGCGCTTGCTGATGGTCTGGAAGTAATCGACAAAATGACCCATCCAGCGGATGATATTCACCTTGGGGGTGCCATCAGTAATGATCAGCTTGACGGCAGGGGGAAGGTCACCGGGGTTGCCTGCAGGGACGGCATCCAGCAAGCGGTTCGCCTGGGCTTCGACGTTCCCTTTGTAATCAAAGACCAGATAAGCGCCCCAGGGTACTCCCTGCTGGAAGGCGGTGTTGCGATGGCTGACGAAGAACCCGCCATCCTTGGAATCCACTGCCACCGGCAGGTAGATGAACTGGTATTTCTTCTTGAAGACTTGCCAATCCAGGACAGGATTGGCGGTGGTGATATCTCGTCCGATGATCATATCTTCTCCCGGGTTATTCCTTAACCCGAGAGGTTGCAAGATACGTACCTAGAAAGGCCTTTCGATCCACCATTGGGCAGGATCGGTGACCCTGCCGGTGTCGTCAAAACGAATGCCTTCCTGAAGAAGGAGCTGGGTCTGCATGGATGTGCCGATTCCGCCTCCAAAAGTGCTGCACCTGCCCTGGCTGTTGATCACGCGCTGCCAGGGGACGTCCAGCATCTCCTTGCTTTCCTTCAGCGCTGACATGGCATAGCCCACCTGGCGGGCGGAACAGCCACCGAGCATGTTGGCAATTTGCCCATACGCCACCACCTTGCCTTCGGGCACCTGGCGGACGACGTTGTAAATGCGGGTGTACAAGGGGGTTGGTTTATGGTCAGCCATAGGATCCACGTCTTTCAAAGTACCCATTTCACTTTATCATTGTGAGTGAGTTCTATATACAGATCATCCACCTGCTTGCGGGTTTTTGCCATGAAGCTGACCGAAACCGAGCAGTATTTCTCTCCGCTGCTTAAACGATCTTTGACTTCGCGTTCGTCCAGGTCTTTTACGTGGCGATGCAGGATCTCGAGCACCATGGGCTTGAACCCCTCCTCGTTGTTGCCGATGATCTTGAGCGGGAATTCCATGGGAAAAGTGAGCTTTGGTTTAGCGGGTTTTTCCACTGAAGCCTGACCTTTTTCACAAATGTTCAGCTCTTTGCTTTCTTCACTTTGGGCGGGAGACAGCGCACATATTCGAGAGAACGATCCAGCCACAAGAGAAGCTCTTGATTATCCTTCAACATCCCCTTGGGAGCGGCGACATATTCGCTCATCACGTGTCCCTGCACGGGCTCAAATGGTGCAGCACCAGGAAGCTTCAAAAATTCCGCCTTGTCCTCCGCTCCCAGTCGAAAGAAAAGGATGTCCTGGTGTACGCCGGTGAACATGTTGCCCTGGTAAAACGCGACAGGGAATCCAAACATCACCCGGCGTTCGGTTCCCGGAGCCGATTTCAAAATCTCGTCCAGTAAAACCACCAATTCCGCGGGTGCTTTGCGCCAAGGGTTGGGCTTCATGGTCGATTTACCTGCATGACCACCCTCTAGTCCATCAACTTCTTTTCACCGGTGATCTTTTGCATGGGGGTGATGTTCATGCCGGTTTCCATGCAGCCCAGGTATTTGCCGTTCTTATCGCGCAGGGCAAAGTAGCGGATGAGGATCTTCTGCGTGCCTTCCACGCCCTGGATGTCCTTGTCGATCCAGAACTCGGCGATTTCGCGTTTGCCATCCTTCATTTCCTGGATCAGGCGTTCTACCACAGCCAGGCTCTTGGGGGGATGACAGTTGCGCACATTCCTACCCACCACCGCGACCGGGCGGCGGAACAAACGGGTTTCATGTCGGTTCCAGGCAAGGACATTATCATCTGCATCGATCACCGACCATTCCACGGGCATGGTTTCAAGCAGGGATTCCAAAACATCCGGGGGTAATTTTCCTATCATTTTTATCTCCTTTGTACTGTATTCATAAATCTTATCAAATGCCAGCAGGGAGCGCAACAACTCACGTGTTAGAAATCCGATAGAAACCGGGGAAATTGGAGGAGTTTACGAATTGTGGTATATTCTTTTGCGTTGCAACCAATCCATTTGAAAATCACTCATCAATGAAATCTTCCAAGAAATCCCCCTTATCCAGGCGTAAGTTTCTCAAATATGCCGGAGCTGCGGCAGCGCTGGTTGGTTTGGACGCTTGCGGAAAGATCCTCAACTCCCCGACCCTTGGCGTGCCCACCGCCTTCCAGGCGCTGACCAATACTCCCACCCTGCCTCCCACCGAAACCCCCACTCCCACCAACACCCCCGAACCCACCCGCTCCCCACTGGAGCAAGCCATTGCAAGCCAGGGTGTAGCGCAGCGGATCCCAGCCATCGAATATCACGGTGTCCACTTTGCGATGGATGGTGTTGGGCAAATGACCCCCGAGTGGTTCGAAGACCAGATGCGCTGGTTGAGCGAAAACAACTTTCATGCGGTCACTCGCGACGAGCTAAACGGTTACCTGCATGGGAACACTCTGCTGCCGGCAAGATCCATCCTGCTGACCTTCGATTGGGGCCAAAACGTCTCTGTTCAGGTGGACAACGAATTAGCCCCCATCTTGCAGAAATATGGGATGCACGGATTGGGCTTCATCCAGGCAGAGGACCGATTTTTCAACGAAGAACTTTGCCCGCAGAATGCCTGCTGGACCCATTACAAAAACTGGGTGAATAGCGGCATCATCGATTTCGGCTCTCACACCATCAACCACTATTACCTTTCCCAGCAACCCTACAGTGTGGTCATCAGTGAACTGGCAGATTCCAAGAAACGGATCGAAGACAACCTGGGGGTAACAGTCGATTCCCTCGCCTGGCCTTATGAAGACATACCCAGAAATTGGGCGGATGTGCTCACCCAGACGGGTTACAAATCAGCTTTCGGCGGTTGGTCCAGGGCCATTGCCGAATGCCAGGTACATCCAAACGACCCGCTTTGGGGTAACTTGCCCCGCTTGCTACCCTACTCGTGGCCAGGGGATTACCCCAAGCTCACCTCGCGTACCCCGGGATTGACCTTCCCGCAAATGGTGATGGCAAATATCACACCACCGAAATCGTAGCGTAACATCTATTTACACTTCATTTGAATATTGAAATTAAAAGTAATCCTGGCAATCATTGATAAAGCGACAGTTATGGTGGATGTCAGTTTTGTTCATCACTCAGCAAGAGACATGGATACGTCAGCTACCACATATGATGCACATCCGGGCGGATACGCCGATCGTAAATTTCGCTGATCTTCTGCATAGTGGCATCAGAAAGAGGCGGCAAATCGGCAGCTTTGAGTGTATCTTCCACCTGGTCGGGACGCTTGGCGCCGGGCACGGCACAGGTCACAGCGTCGTACATCAGGATCCAGCGCAGAGCCATTTGAGCCATCGTCATCCCAGCAGGCACCAGCGGGCGCAATTCCTCGACGACCGCCAACCCCCTTTCAAAATCCACGCCGGAAAACGTTTCACCCTTGTCGAACGCCTTCCCTTCGCGGTTGAAGGAACGGTGGTCATCCCGAGCGAAGGTGGTGGACTTCGACATTTTGCCTGTCAGCAGACCGGAGGCTAAGGGAACCCGGACGATGATCCCCACCTTTTTGCGTTTGGCTTCCGGGAAGAAATCCTCAATGGGACGCAAGCGGAACATGTTGAAGATGATCATCACCGATTGCACGTTGGGATATTGGATGGCTGTTTTGGCTTCGGCGATGCGCTCTACGCTGACCCCGTAAAAGCGGATCTTGCCCTGCTTGACCAAATCATCGAGAATGCCGAACACCTCTGCATTGTAGACAGCACTGGGCGGACAATGCAGTTGCATCAGGTCGATTGTGTCGGTGCCAAGGTTGCGCAGGCTGCCCTCAACGAAAGCAGACAGATTACGTTTGGTAAAAAGGCGTGCGTCCTGTTTCATACCCCTACCCAGCTTGGTGGCGATATAGAACGGTTCCTTGCGTTGTTTGCGTAGTTTACCCAGCAAGGGTTCGCTGCCATATACATCCGCTGTGTCGAAGAAGTTGACCCCCAGATCGAGGGCACGATTGAGGGTTGCCAGTGACTCACGATCATCCACCGCACCCCACGAACTGCCCATTGCCCAGGTGCCAATACTGATGGTGGATACTTTCCAGCCGGTACGTCCCAATTCACGGTATTTCATTCAGAGCTCCTTTCGCCCAAGCTGATTTCAAATTCAAATGTCAAACTCATCTCTCATTTTCCATTATAGGATTCCGATAGAAAATAAGATACGCGTTTTGGCACATATGACCAAAGATTAATAAAGGACTTTTCAGAGGAAGAGTCCTTTATTCATTGGGAAAGCCGATCATTTCTTTGGCTCTTTCAACTCAATTGCCAAATTATGAACTTCAGTGGTGCCGACATTCTCTGCAGCATGCGATTGTCAGGTTGTCCTTTGAATCTATTGCACACATTTCTCCAATATCTCTATCGTCCGCCTGTCTGCATCGATTCTCACTTCGCAGCCAACCGGTAAGACGGTATTGGGACAATTATGCCCAAAATCATCTGTCTTTAAAACCGGAAAGTCATATTCCGCTGTTACACGCAGTAAAACATCCTCCATCTGCACCAAAGCCTTCTCGCTATTTTGTAACCCATCAATATAACCGATTAACACACCCCGAATTTGATTAAAAACGCCAATTTGTTTTAGCTGCTGAAACAGGTGGTCACATTCTTCCGGTGTGATCCCAATGGCTTCAACAAACAGGATCGCCGTTGTGAAATCGGGAAAATAAGGTGTTCCCGCCAACTTCATTAGACAATGAAGGTTGCCTCCCAACAATTTTCCTTCAGCAACACCATTTCTAATCGTCCGCCGCTCCCGATTTGGTGGAATTTCTCCGATTTTGGCATCCATCAAGCGGGTGATGAACTCCTTTTCATCATACATTGTCGGATTTCTACCGAATCCCCACATCAGATCATTACCGTGGAAAGTGATCAACCCTGTTTTATGGTGAATAGCATTCAACAATACAGTAATATCACTAATGCCCATGAAAATCTTGGGATTATCCCGAATGCCCTTCCAATTCAGATAAGGCAAACAAGCGTTTGCGGTAGCCCCTCCCTGGGAACAGATGATAGCCTTGATGGAGTCGTCGGCAAACATTCGGTTGATGTCTTCAGCCTTCTCCCAAGGAGATGCAGCATACCCCCAAGACGTTGAATTGACATGCCTGCCAGCAATCCCATTGAACCCAAGTCTTTCCAAAAACTCTACGCCCTTCTTTAACTGTTGAGCCAACTCTCCGGTAACAGGACTCGAAGGAGAAACTATGCCGATTGCATCTCCTTTACTCAGTCTCCTGGGAATTAGTGCCATGTTGTGTATTCCTCAAGTAGGTAAAATGACAATTCTTCTTTATTGTAGATCGGCGTTTGGTTCCAATGCCTGCCCTCATTGTTTGTGAGCCGGCTCCATTGTTTGGTACCCGTTGGAGTTAATATTAGCCTTTGTGGTGAATTGCTTTCTTGTCGTGCTGCCATTCATAGCCTACCGCCTGGAGAAAAGCCCGCGCTATTACCATGTGTCCTGAAGAGAAAGGATGGACACGATCGAATGCCAAAGCCATCGGGTGCAAATGGGTCAACACTGCATCGAAAGCTGCCTGCGTATCTACCAGGATTGCTTTATATTTTTCCGCTATCCGGCGGACAATGGTGCCATATTCATCCATCATTTTCCTCATCGGTTCGGCACAATTGGGCTCGATGAAGTAGGGTGTCAGCAGGACCAACCCTTTGAGTGATGGCCGGGTCTCCCGAACCAACTCGTCCAGGGTTTTCGAATACTCTTCCAAAGACACTCGCCGATCGGGCCGGAGATCAGTCCCAAAATGCCCCCATACATCGTTGATCCCGATCATGACCGAGAGCCAGTCCGGCTTCAAGTTCAAAACGTCAGTCTCCCAGCGTTCCTGCAGGTCACGCACGGTGTTGCCCGAGATCCCCATGTTGACCACCCGGATGTGATGCGCCGGATACCGCGCTGTCAACAAGCTGTCCACGAAATTCACGTAACCATTACCCAGCGCATCAAATGATCCCTCCCCCACCGGCCGAAGGCGCCCGCAATCGGTGATCGAGTCGCCAATCATGACCAATTTACTGTTAGGCTGGATGATCATCTTCACATCTCCCGATTTTTATATGAGGGATTGATATGGCAGAAGTTATTATAGATCATCCGGGCAGGCGACCAGGGCGCTTTCGAGCATGTCTATGGCAGCGCCGAATTGATGCCAAAGGCTAGTTTTCAAATTGGTATTCATTAATATTCTCGTGATTTACTAACCCATTGAACCCGGGTCTTTAAATTTTGGCTAGCAGAAAAACTATTCAGTGATCGTTACATACTGATCCAGCCATCCATTCAAATCCAGCCCATCATAAACGTCGTACGACGTTTCATTACTATCATGCCATACTTCGGAAGGGCACTTCGTGAAGGAAGGACCTTCCATCGTGGTTTGCGCGATCACCTCCGCGGATGGCCAGGTTATAAGTTTTAAATTGGCGTCGATGTGGTTCAGCCTGAGTGTGTAATCCTTGCCCCCGGTGTTGTATACGCAGTTACGAACCAGGGTGGTTGTAGCTTCGACACACAGCACGGTGCTCGCTTCTGAAAGCTCCTGGGTGAAGTTCTCGTATTCCTGGTATAGATATTTGAAACCATAACGCATTGCCCCTTCGTTGCGCGATTGGAGCTCAAAAAATGGTTGCCCTTCGTACAAGTTGTCAATTTCATAAACCTTTCCACTAACAATATTCCCGATTGGGTTTCCGGCAGTGGAGCTGCAAGCCGCCCAGGCTTGCGCCAGATCTTTTTTATTGACACAAGCCCCAAGCAGAATAAGGCAAAGAATGGAAATAATGAATCGTTTTGGCTTCATTTACCCTCCAATGTAAGACTAATTCTACTAGAAATAAAAAGGTGAATGATTTATAAGGAAG
>JBGQAS010000452.1:0-2131 GCA_041494435.1 Anaerolineaceae bacterium
GAATTTGGAAAGGAAAATTTCCTTCGAGAAATATGATGTCTGCAGGTTCAATAACGATCGAGCGTGAGCCTGGTTTCAACTTACTTGTTTCATCGTGACTGGACACTGACTTTTCGTAATGAGGGATCGTGATTCGTTTTCCATGAAGGATGCCATCCATACTTTGCAGGAACAAATCAAAATGGTAGGCTTCCTTGCCAAGTGTTTTAATGCCCTTCTCATCGCGATAGTCATTGTCCAGGAGAAAATTATCCATTTCGATGGATGTAACCTTTTGGTTGTTTTGCAGGAAAGCCTTCGTCAAGCGACTGACAATTTCCGTTTTTCCAGCAGCAGTAGGGCCAGCCAACGTGAGAAGAATCGGTGTCCCTTTGACTGCCACCAAAGCCATCACCAAATCGATGAAAGCTTGGTCAACCTCTTTGTTGCATTCCTTAAAATCCCTGTATCCCAATCCCTGGAACATTTCAAGCCGATTTTGTTTTTGTTCAAATTGCCGATAAGGCTTGCCTCCAAAATGAGACAATACTTCTTCGGTGAAGTACATCGTCCGCACGAGAAAGAAAAAACCACGCAGGTCAAAATAAAACCATTTATTAATCCACTCAATACCATATTTTCCGGTTACCAGACCAACCATCAACATGCGGGTCAGCTGAACAATTTGATCTTCAAGAACGATTTTCCCCTTCGCCTCCTGGCGGATCTGGATATTTGCAAAAAACTCCCGCTGGGAAACCTGGTTCTCAATCGTCTTTTGATCATTTAAAACGACAGAAGACCAACCCCCTTCTTCGGGATAGAGATTATCAAGTGCATAGCGAAACTCGTACAACTCCAGCTCTTTAACGCCTGGGTTAATCCATTCCATTTTTTTGTACAATTCCAGACTGAATTGATCTCGAGCCAACTGTGCATCCGCGTTAATCATTCAAACACCTGCTCCTCATAAGATCATGCATTCAAGACTTCGTCGATCTTCTTCATCTGCTCTTCCGCAAGAGGACCAAATTGCATGGCTTGAACATTTTCTTCCACCTGCTTTACGGATTTGAATCCCGGAATGGGGATGGTTTTATCGCTGCGCGCCCATAGCCAACCCAAAGCACCTTGAGCGAGCGTGCGACTATCCTGGGTAAGCAGGCTACGAATTTTTTCCAGTTTTTGCAGATTTTCAACCCTGTTCTCTTGAAATACCGGACGCCGGCTGCGCACATCATTTGCAGGAATGACAGAATCCTGCGAATATTTGCCGGTCAACAATCCCATCGCCAAGGGACTGCGATTGATGCTCGCTAGATTAAATTCCTCGCATATCTCCAGGGCTGGTGCATCACTCTCCAGGATATTTAAACGATGTTGAATCGACGTGCAATGGCTCCCGACCGCAAACAATCGCGCCCGAGCTGGATCATCCGTGCTCCAGCCATAAAAACGAATCTTCCCTTGAGAAACCAGCGATTCGAGAACCTCAAGAATCTCCGGAACTTTTTCCGGGCTCACGTCTTTGACATGCAATTGATACAAATCTATTGTGTCAATATCCAGACGGCGCAAACTCGCATCGCACGCCTGACGGATATGAGTCGGGCTGGTATCGTATCCAATCGCCTGGCGAGTTTCTTCAACGAAAACCTGGCCGAATTTCGTGGCAATCACCACACTTTCGCGTTTACCTTTCAGCGCCTGCCCGATCACACGTTCGCTATGACCACACCCATACACGTCTGCAGTGTCGAAAAAGGTAATACCCAATTCGAGAGCCCGGTGGATTGCCTGGATGGATTCGTTATCATCCACCTCCCCCCATCCTACCGGCTGACCATTTTTCCAAAAAGGCCCTCCGACTGCCCAACCCCCCAGGCCCATCGCACTTACCTGGATCCCACTTCGACCTAAAACCCGTCTCAACATGCATTACTCCTGGTTACCCTTGATTTTTTCATGCGCCGTATTTATTGATTCGACCGGCGTTTGCCAGTGCAATAGGCATCAGATTGACAGCTGGGAAAACCCCCAGGCTGCCGTGAAGACAAGCTCGCTCGCCAAATTCCTGAATGCCATCTGCGCGCACGTTCTTCGAATATAGAAGTGTGGGCACAGGATGCCAGCTGTGGAATTTCATCACCGC
>JBGQAS010000393.1:0-2512 GCA_041494435.1 Anaerolineaceae bacterium
TTTTCCTCCTGTGGTTTGTGAACTGACAGCCGGCTTTTGCCCGCCCAATGCAGCCGGCTCGAAGAAGGGATAAGAACACCGAGCCTACCACATGCGCTCCACCGCCATTCCCAGTTTATCCCCGGGGCACGATAGAAGCAAGATTAAAACCATGAGGACGCGGTTGAGCCACTCTTGCCACCTAACTCGTAAACTCAAGCTAGAACCTGTACTGCAAAAATGCCTGCACCATATGCGCCGTGGCGTTCGTGTAGAACCCGTCCAGGGTATTGTACCTTTGATTGACGCCCGCCGCGCCCGCCGCAGTGACTCCCTGCAGGTAAAGCGTTTGATACGCTTTGGGCATGCCGAAGGCCTCGAAGATGTATCCCGCTTTGCAAGCCCAGTGCTCGTTGAACCTGTAGGTGAGAAACGTTCTTATATCGGCATAGTATTCGTTCAGATTGAGCATGATCGAGTTGTTGAAATTCGAGTGCGCAATGGAGTAGCTTGCCCTGGTCGTGAGGTCCAGCTTCTTCGGAATGAGCTTAAAGTCGGCTCTGGCGCTGAAAGTGTCATAGGAATCGGAGGTGGTCAAAGTGGAGCCCGCATCACCAATGACATTAGCACTTTCCCCACCAATGGTTGTGGCGGCCACGGCCAGTTCTTTAGTTTGGAGTTGCTGGTGGTCGTATCCCAGGCTCAACGCCACCCGGTCATGCGGCCTCCAGCTCACATCCGCTCCGGTCGACCAGCCTCGATCGCTTTGGATACCAAATCCCGAGTCTAAAAAATTGTCGTTATAGATCGAGAAATTGAATGAGGTGGTGATATTATTCACGGGTAGCAGTTCTGCAATGAAATTGAAGTTGTTCCGGTTGAGGTTTCCCGAGTAGAATTTGTAAGTCAGCGGCACCAGCGTGGTCGTCGGCTCCCCCGCCTCCGTCACCAACGTCAGAAAATTACTCCCTATCCGGGAGGTGTACGCATAGTTGGCATTCAGGCTCAGCCAGTCAGTAGGAGACAGCCTGAGGCCCACCTGGGGCGAGCTACTCTGGGTTGTGCCCTGTGCATTGGTGCGGGCGACTCCCTGCCAGGTAAAGCCGGTAGTGAAGGCCAGCATGTTGTTCACTCTATAGTCGGCGCCGAGGTTGACACCCTGCCGTAAATACGAATACTGCTCCAGTCGCAGAAGGGGTTGGTTCCCTCCTGAGAAGGCCGTCGCCAAAATACTATTAGCTGTGTTGTTATTCTCAAAATTATAAGCGTTGTACCCATACCTCAAGGTTAACGGGGCGCTTGGACGGGATACGCCGGCAATATTTGCGGTAAAAGTCGAGGCGCCGAGACCCGCAAGGCCGTCAAATCTACCAGCCACGGTAGAGGGGGGCCCAGCACTATTGGTAGAGTCGAAGACGTAGTCGTTCTGGGACAGCCAGCCGTAGGTTAACGAACCGGTGATCCTGGTCTTGTAGTCTTTCAGGTCCAGTGCCCCCTCACCGGTAACGTAGTTGGCCATATTGCTTGGGGGCAGGGTTATAAAGGCGTTCCCCGCAGGGTTTTGCATGAGTGCATTCCCATTCTCAAAGGTCGAAAGATGATAAGACACACGACCCTGAAACGGGCTCTTCTCATCAGTCGGCCGATCATATTCCACTCCGACCTTCAGGTCGTTTTGGCTATATTGAATCGCTCTGAGAGTGGTGGTAAAATTATAGGGATTGCCAGGGCCTGTTACATAGCTCGAGGGCTGAAAGCCGGTTCTTCTCAGGAATTGGTCCTCGGCGAAAATGGTGATCTCAGGTGTTGGCGAGTAGTAGCCGCTGAACCGCAGTCTCTTCAAAAGGATCCCTATATTGTTATTAGCAAAAATAGAGGGATTCACCGTGCAGTAAAGGTGTTGCAGCTCGTCATACTCAATTTGGGCATGGTAGACCCCGATTTTGCCCACCTGGAGCAAGAAATCCTGAGCTCCTCTTAATCCCGGATTGCTCATCCAGAATCTATAATAATCAAGGCCATCCTTGCTCTGCAGCGATAAATCCGTCTCCGCGAGAAACCCTTGTTCAAAGGGAACATACTCTTTTAAATATCCCCGGTTCATGTGTCTGGGTTGATCGGAGAGCCATCCTCCGCCCACGGAGATCTGGCCGCCCAACGAGTAATCACCCCCCACGTCCATTTCAGCGAATCCGCCCGCGCAGGTCAGAGGGATAAACAGGACTGCGAGAAAAACGATCAGAGTTTCTCTCTTAATCTTCATCACCCCCACCCCCTTCTTATCTAAAGAATAAATTGCCGTTGATACTGTTGCTGCCGTGGATGTTCCGGTGACAGTTGACGCACGCCGAGCCGGCCATCATATTTATCCTTGTCTGTGCCGTCCCCCCGATCGTGTAATTCTGGTTGTGGAAGGTAATGTGGCAATCCCGGCACAACCTGATTGGCGGGGTTTTCAGCAGGGCGGGATAGGCGCTGCCGTGGGGCTGATGGCAATTGAAGCAATCCTCCATGACGGGAGGGTGCTGAAAAA
>JBGQAS010000034.1:0-10459 GCA_041494435.1 Anaerolineaceae bacterium
GTTTCTTTTACGGTCGCACAGGCAATTGCTGTAGCGGAAGCCATGGAACGTGGGTTGGACCGAAGGACAAAGGAGAAATTACCCATCGACACCATGTCACCGGTCAGTACGATCATGGTGGGTCGCACGGATGACTGGCTCAAAGTTGTCGCCAAGAGGGATGATATTTCGGTTGATCCGACGTACCTGGATTGGGCGGGGATTGCGTGCATGAAAAAGGCTTACGCGATCTACCGTGAACGCGGGTATCGTGCTCGTCTGCTCGTAGCGGCATACCGCCACCTGGGTCACATTTCCGAATTCTTTGGCGGAGATTTGATCCTCTCCATGCCCTATGATTGGCAATTGAAAATCAATGCCAGTGACATCGAAGTTAAGAACCGTATGGATGATGCGGTTAATCCCAAGATCATAAACACCCTGCTTGAAAAATTCGTGGATTTTCAAAGAGCATATGATGAAAACGGATTGCTTCCAGCGGAATTTGAAGGGTATGGCGCAACCGTCCGCACGCTGCGTTCTTTCATCAGTTCGACTCACGAATTTATGAGTCTCATCCGTGATTTTATGCTGCCCAACCCGGATGTTAAATAAGCAATTTCATTGTTGCAACCCAAAATTAAATTGAAAGGTATTTATCATGACAGTCCAAAAGCTACAAAATTTTATCAATGGTCAATGGGTGGATTCGCCTTCGGATGCCTACAGGGACGTGCTCAACCCAGCCACCGCCGAAGTGATCGCCCAATCCCCATTGTCTCCAGTCAGTGAACTGGACCGGGCAGCTCAGGTAGCCGCCAAGGCATTTGAGAGTTGGAAGAAAGTCCCTGCAGTTCAACGGGTTCAGTATCTGTTCAAGCTGAAGACACTTCTTGAAGCCGAGTTCGAAAACCTTTCCCGAACGATCACAGAGGAACATGGCAAAACTCTCGATGAATCCCGAGGGGAGATGCGCAGGTCCATCGAAAACGTGGAAGTGGCATGTGGTATTCCCACTTTGATGATGGGGGATGTTTCGGAGGATATCGCACCCGGAGTGGATGAATACATGATCCGCCAGCCCTTAGGAGTTGCAGGGATCATTTGCCCGTTCAACTTCCCTGGAATGATCGCTTTCTGGTTCCTGCCGTATGCCCTGGCTTGCGGTAATACTGTGGTAATCAAGCCCTCCGGGCGGACCCCAATTACCATGGTAAAGGTTTGCCACTTATTGGAACAAATCGGTCTGCCAGCTGGAGTTGTGAACCTGGTGATGGGTGGCGAGGAAATTGCCAACGGGATCCTGGACCATCCCTTGATCCACTCGGTAAGTTTTGTGGGTTCCACCCCGGTGGCAAAGCATGTCTATAGTCGTGGGTCAGCCCATGGCAAACGCGTCCAGGCGATGGGAGGAGCTAAGAACCCGATCGTGATCCTGCCGGATGCGGATCTGGATGTGACCACGAACATTCTCGCTGATAGCGCCTTTGGCAATGCTGGGCAGCGCTGCCTGGCAGCCTCCCTGGCAATCACGGTGGACAATGCAGATAAAGCTTTCCTTCCTGCTATAGCGGAAGCGGCCCGCAAAAGGGTGGTGGGATATGGGCTCAACCCGGAAGTTCAAATGGGCCCGGTGATCACTGCCCAGGATAAAGTGCGCATTGAAAAATTGATCCAAAAGGGGATTGATGAAGGCGGAGAGATGCTCGTAGATGGACGCAACACCATCATTCCCGGGTACGAGAAAGGATATTTCATCCGACCCACCATCCTGACCGATGTACCTCCCGATGGTGAAATTGCCCGCACAGAAATATTTGGACCCGTCCTGGCGGTCATGCATGCTAAAACACCCCAAGAAGCCTTGAAATTGGTGAATGATCGTGAATACGGGAACATGGCTTGTATCTTCACCCGGGATGGTTCGGCTGCGCGGAAATTCCGCAACGAAGCAGTAGCAGGCAATATCGGAATCAACATCGGCGTGGCTGCCCCCATGGCTTTCTTCCCCTTCAGCGGCTGGAGGAATAGTTTCTTTGGCACTCTTCACGGACAGGGTAAACATGCCGTGGAATTCTTTACCCAGACAAAGGTAGTTGTGGAACGCTGGCCAAGGGAGTGGACGAGAAAGTTCTAAGCACCTTTAGCTAATGAATTAAAACCGGCACGATAAATTGTTCCTGCCGGTTTTTGTTGTTTTCGACGAAAAGATCAATCTGGGGTAGCACTCGCTTCCCCTAGAAGAGTTTCACCGGAATCAGGGGGTTCCGGGTTTTTCGGAACCCGGAACTTAAACCAGATCGGTATGATGATTATCAAAGCAGCGATAGATGTAATGATGAATGGAGTTTTCGGTGAAAAAGTCTCCCATAACTTGGAACCCAACCAGGGCGCGAGTAGCGATACTAGGCCGATACTGCTGGAGAACACTCCCGAAAATGTGCCCAGCAGTTTCTTCGGAACCACCTTGGAAATAAGGGACTGATACCCTGGGCCGAGCATGCCACCACCGATGCCAAAGATGGCCCAAGAAATGGCGAAGACCAGGAATGTTTTCGCCTGCAGGAAGACCATGAAGGCAACAAAGATCATTGCAAATCCGGAGATAAGCGAATACCTTTCTCCGTATTTGTCGGAAAGCTTTCCGGAAAGGATGGGGACGAACATGACCGCGATGGCATTGATGGATCCTAGCAGACCAATCTGTTGGATGGGGATATGCCCGATGTTGGAAAGATACAAGGGTTGCAGGTTATCCGAAAGACGGAAGGCAACATCGCTGATCCCATCGGTGATCAGGATCCAGGTGATCACGCCACCGGCAAAGAGAAGCCCCAGCATGGTACCCATGGTTTTTCCAAAAGACTTCACTGTGAGTCCACCGCCGATTTTTTCCTGGGCGGAATGCATGGTGGTAGCCATCCAGATCCTCAACCCGGCAGCGATAACGTACAGGATACCGGCAATAAGGAGCATGAATTTGAAACTGAACGCTCCGGCAAGCCAGCCACCCAGAGGAGGTCCGAGCACCCCGGTGATCTGATAGATCGTTCCGGTGATACCGTACACTTTGCCACGGTTCTCTTCGGAAGAATTCTCGGCGATAAAAGCGGTAAAGCTGGGACCGACAATGGCAAAAGGAATTTGGTAAACGACCAAGGCGACGATCATCCATTGCCAGGTGGGAGCCAGCAACAAGGCAACGAATCCGAGGACACCGCCAATGCTGCCGAAGGCGATGGCACGCAGTCGTCCGATGGAGTCAGATATCCAACCGCCGAATACCTGCAGGAACAGGATGGCTACCGAGGATAACGTGAAGACCAACCCGACCTGTTCAATCGATGCGCCAAGCTGGGTGAGATAAATGGACATTAACAGGGGAGACATCGAACCGGCAATATTCGCCAGGATCATGGCAAACATGAACCAGCGCAAAATAGGGGAGAGTAAAGGTTGCTTTTTCATTCGAAATTCCAATTGAATTTAATTATCTGAACCCGAGTATAAGAGGTTGGGGAAGAACGCACATCACCCTGGAGGGTGATTTTGCCAGGCGATTATAAAGAAGCTTTAGCCGGTTTTCTAAAGAACTTCTATGCTTTGTTTATTCCATTCATGTTGACCTCTCCAGTTATGGAAAAAAGAAATCCAAATATAATAGTAGAGGAAAGTGATTTGATAACCAATTTCCTGCAAATTATAAATGGACGTTTACTTTTTGGATGGAATATTTGGAAAATCAGTATCTCAAAATTCCCGATTTTAGATGGAAGAACATTGATCGTATACTATAAATCAACAGGAAACCCTATGGACAAAAAAAATGTTCTGAACCGAATCATCGATGCACAAGTAGTGGCTGTGATCCGCGGACCATCAGAGGAATTATCAATAAAGATGGTTGAAGCATTGATTAAAGGAGGTATCACCGCTATCGAGATCGCTTATTCAACTCCCAATGCAGCCAAAGTAGTGAAAGCTTTAGACACGAAGTACGGAGATAAAATCACCCTTGGAATGGGGACTTTAATTGAACCCGCGCAAGCAATTGAGGCCAAGGAAGCTGGAGCGCGTTTCCTTGTCAGCCCGGTTTGTGATCCAGTTCTGGGAAAAGCGATGATCGATACAGGTTTGGTGGTGATGATCGGAGCGCTCACTCCCACCGAAGTTCTCCAGGCATTCAAACTGGGATCGGACGTGGTGAAGATTTTTCCCGGTTCCTTGTTGGGTCCCGCTTATGTTAAAGCCCTCAAGGGACCGTTCCCCCAAATCCCCATCATGCCTACCGGGGGAGTATCAGCAGCTAATGTAGCTGATTGGTTTGCAGCAGGTGTTGTTGCTGTAGGAGCTGGCAGCGAGCTATGTCCCCCTCAGTTGGCAAGAGAAGGCAAGTTCGATGAAATCACAACAAGAGGTAGGGAATTTATCGAAGCAGCCCGAAAAGGAAAACCTCGATTAAATAAATAAAGAGATCTACTGAATATAACTGACCCAGAAGTACTACTTAACCTATTTCAACAAATCATCAGTCTTTGCAGCCATGACGAAATCGTTCATGTGCAGTCCATGAATGGCATGGGTCCACCAACTGACCGTGACCTTGCCCCATTCGGTTAGTAGAGCTGGATGATGGTTTTCCGCATCGGCAATCTGCCCCACCCGGTTGGTGAAGATCAACGCCTCGTTGAAATCCTTGAAGTGAAAAACTTTTTCCAAACGGGGGACATCATCTTTTGCGACGATCTGCCAATCGTGGATTTGAGAGAATAATCGATCTATCTCCTTTGGATCCAGACGTGGGGTCCTGGGAGTGACCATGACACAATGAAGTTGAACCAGTTCAGACATTTTTCATTCCCCTATTTAAGTTCCGTTATGTAATGCAGGGCAAGTTTTTTACCGGAATAAATGATCGGCACCAGGATGACAGAAGTCTTTACCTTGCCGCCCGGTTTCTTTTTCCAGGTAATGGGAAATTCAGAACCGATTAGCTTATCCATGGCTTTCTGGTAATGAGCTACCAAAGTTTCCTGGCTTTCCGGTTCAACAAAAGCTTCTGGGAAATTGTTTGCTACTCGAGCCCATTCTTCCGGGGAACTGTACCCCAATAATGTGGCAAACCTGTTGTTACAAACTTTATGAATATCATCCAGGTAGATATAAACAGATTGTTCGGATGATGAAAGAATCTGTCTCAATTGATCCGAGATCCCGTGGATGATTTCCGATTCTTTCGTTTCCATAGGTTTTTCCTTCTTTCTGTGATTTCATTTTAGACAGTTCACTTCGGGGAGGGCGTTAGAGAAATGTCAATTAAAAATCACTTGGCCGATGTATACCATTCTTTCGCCAAGTTTTTCGTATTTATAGAGCACCAACCGAAAAAGGATTCAAGGAATGATGGTTTGATATTCAACGGTGTGAAAAAACAAAAAAGTAGCAGCATGATGAAATGAAGAAAAATACCTGGTCATATGACCAGGTATTTTGTTAACTTTAGAAACTCGAATTCATCTTTTAGGGTTTTTTCTTGCAGGTCAAACCAACCGTATCCCATTTGCAATTTTTGTCAGTATTGCAAGAAGTTGCATCCGAATATAACCTGGGACATGTGCATGCGCCGAGATAACGTTGGAAGTCGGGAAAAGTATTGCAGACAGGTTGAGTGTTCCCGGGTATTTGCATACAAGCAGTCAAAGCGGAACCGGATTCAGGGGCTAGCCCCTGGCAATAGGCTTGACCATCCTTATGGGGTACCAATTGGCATGAGTAGTTTATTGCACTGGCGGTGGTACAGGGCAAGGTGCCGGCGCATACTCCTGAAATACCAATGGTTGGAACCCCATCGGACAAAGTGATCTCGATAGTTGTTGTCGTGAGGCAGCCAACCCCGATCAGACTCCATTGTAAAGCAGGTGTGTTGACTAGAATTGGTTGAGTAGTGTTGGTAGGGACCGGCTGGGAAGTATTTGTCGCACTTGGTTGCGATGTAACTGTTACTATAGCGGTTTCGATGGGAAATGTTGCAGTGGATGTTTCCGCAGAACTCGATGTTGAGGATTGTGTTGCAGGGGGTGGAATTTGAACTGTTGGAGTTGCACCGAATAGAGGTAAAGTACAACTCGTGAGGATGAGCAGACATAAAACAAGTAACGCAGGTATATTAAATTTACGCACCATCTTTCCCTCCTGAGGAATGATATTTTTTGTGTTTGACAAACTCTCAAACAAGACTATATTCTTTATTATTACAAATATTTTGCATAATTTGTATTAGATTAATTCATTGAATTTGTCGTCTTGAGAATTGCCCGTAGGAAAAAAAAACCTTTTCCATAATCATGTTCTTATTAGTGATTTTTGCCTTGCTCTCTTCCGGTTGCAGCAAAACCAGCTTACCTGTTTTTTCTGACGTTCCAAGGAATGGCGTTTTTTATAAGTCAATCGAAACGATGGCACAAGGGGGTTACATGATCGGGACGAGCACCGACCCTGCTATTTTTTCTCCCGACGATCCATTGACAAGGGCTCAGGCGGCCGTTCTGGTATTGCGATTGCAAAACGGCCCGAATTGGACACCTCCACCCGCTACTGGAACCGTTTTTGCCGATATGGATGCAACCCATTGGGGAACCGCTTGGGCGGAACAAGCCTATTTCGGGGGGTTGGTTTATGGATGTGGTTCCAAGGATGGCAAACCCATTTTCTGTCCGGATGAACCTATGGTTTTTCCCCGCGAACTGATAGCCTATTTTATTGCGACTGATTTAAAATAACCGAACTTATCTAGGTAGTTAAGAATCCTGTACCAAGCCCATTTCCTGCAGGAATTTTTCCTTGTTTTGAACCCGGGCGTTCTTTCCGCTGCTGGTTTTGATGAGCCATTTTTTTCCCACTAAATGAACATGACGGAGGGCAACCGCGGATCCGCGAGTAACAGTCAGGCGGATCTCATC
Source organism: Anaerolineaceae bacterium (assembly GCA_041494435.1). Taxonomy (GTDB): domain Bacteria; phylum Chloroflexota; class Anaerolineae; order Anaerolineales; family Anaerolineaceae; genus JBGQAS01. The sequence goes on from JBGQAS010000034.1 coordinate 6,939, forward strand.
CTCGATCTGCTGGAGTTCAGACGGTTCGGTGGTGTCGACTTCCGCTACAAGGACTACGTCCTCTGTGCCGATTTCCTCATTGAATACCCCAAATGCCACGACTCTGCCTGCATGCACACCTTTCACCTGCATCGCCAGTTCTTCCAAATCCATCGGGTAGATGTTCTTCCCACCCACGATGATCAATTCCTTTTTACGTCCGCAGACAAACACTTCCTCACCAACCGTATACCCAAAATCGCCGGTGAGATACCATCCGTCACGGATGGCTTTTTCAGTGGCATCCGGGCGATGGTAATATTCCGTCAGCATGCAGTCACTTTTTAACGCCAGTTCCCCGATGGTTCGATCAGACACGTCTTTCAAATGCTCATCCAAAACCCGGACAGATGTTCCCTTTATCGGTTTACCTGCGGAAGGCATTTTTATACTGGGTCTATGGTCATAAGCAGGTAAAGCGAGTTTGCGAGACTGCAAGGCCTCGCGGTCTATCTCATCAACCATTACGGGTCCATCTATTCCGCCTTGCGTGACGGCGAAAACATTTTCCGCCATAGCGTAGCTGGTGCAGAGAGTTTTTGTTTTTAACCCGTATCCCTTGAACTTTTCATAAAAGGCTTGATGACTTTCGTAGCGCATGGGTTCCGAGCAATTTGTCACTGCCCGCCAGGTGGAAAGATCCACACCCTCCATGTCCCGGTCACGCACCTTTTGCGCACAAAAGTTGTAGGCAAAATTGGGCAACCACGAGAGAGTACCTTTGTAATCCGAAACGGCCTTCATTAGTCTCCAGGGTGCCCGCACCCAATCAAACGGGGAAAGCAGGACCAAAGGAACACCGAGCAGGATGGGCATCAGGAAACAGGCGATCAGGCCCATATCATGATAAAGGGGCAGCCAAGAAACGATCACATCTTTTTCATTCAAATGAAGTGCTTTGCGATAATGACTCAGCTGGTTTTCAACAGCTTGATGGGAAAGAGCAACCCCTTTCTGCAGACCTGTTGTGCCCGAGGAATGTTGCAGCAAAACGATATCTTCAGATTTCCGGCTTAATCCGCCAAGAGTAGCAAAATCAGATCTAGAGGGTGCATCTGCATTTTCACAAAGCATGACGCTTCTTACAGATGAACCATCTGCAATCGCGGAACGGACTTCATTTTCGAAGTCGTGATAGGTGAATATCGCTTCCGGTTTAGTGATTCCCACAAGCGAGTGCAAATCTGCCCGATACCTTTCAGGCAACAGTTTCTCCGTCAAGAATGGCATGATGGACGGGATGGCTCCTCTCAGGATGCAGCCGAAATAAGCCAGGATGAGTTCCAGGCTGTGTTGGAAGATCAGGATTACCACTTCTCCTGGCTGGACGCCATTTTTTTCCAGGGTTTTGGCATAACCTGCGGCACCTTCGAGAAGAGCTGAATACGTCAAAGGTAGGTCGGGCTTGCTGGATGACAGAAAATGCAGGATTACTTCATCCGGATGATTTTGGTACTGGCGTTTGAGAGTTTCGGCAAATGTGGGCATGGTTTCAGCAAACTGAGCAGGAATATTTTATGACTGTTTTGTTCATTTCCTTGAAAGTATCAATTTCGTCAATTGTTCCAGGGTGTCGAAAACACCCGCATTCAGCTCCGTATCGTCCAGGTGCACACCGTATGTATCTTCTACGAGTAAAGCCAGATCTACGAGGCTGAAGGAATCGATCAACCCGCTGGAAATCAATTTATCTTCAGGTTCCAATTTGCGCTTGGGCTGCTTAAGAATCTTTTCTGATATCAATTTTCCCAATTGATCTGAAAACTCGTTGTTTTCTTCTTTTGCCATTATTCCTCGGTGAGACCTTGATTAAGTTACTTTAGTGCATTTTCGCAGTTCAGGGATTAAGATAGCGTTCGATTTGTTTGGCCAGGCTATCTGCAATAAGCTTTTCTCCCGCGGGAGTCGGGTGGATAGCGCTGTTGGTGAACTTATCCTCAGGTACCAGGTTCCATAAATCGAGATAGGTCCACCCCATTTCCTTGGCTATGGCATCCAGATCATTACGATATTGATCATATGCCCAGCGGGGATAATAGAAATTATATCGAATGTCGCTGTTCAAGCCGCTGCTTTCCAATATGGGTTCATTCACGATCCACACCGACACACCATTCGCGGTCTTGACCCCGATTTTCATTACATCATAAAGGGCATGAACGCAAGAAAAATCATTTTCTTGGCATCCCTCGAAAGTTGTATCAACTTCCAGATCGCGCTGGGCAAGCGTGGGATTTAGCGGGTAATCCTGGTCGATACCCGTCGCTGCCCACATGAACCCATACAGCTGCAACCGGTACCAATCCGAGAGCGTACGGCGAGTGTCCATGAATGAGGCCAGAAGCGAACTTTGATTTTGGACAGTAGGGAATGAAAAACCAAATTGAGTTGATAATCTCTCAAGATCGCTTGGCTCGATCATAGGGGATTGGACGGCGTTTTTCTCAGCAAGCGATTCCAGCGTAACTGACCAAATAATCAGGTCAGGTTGATAATTCACGACTTTTCCCAGGATCAGGTAGTCTTTAAGGACTGAGAGAGTAGGGTAGCCCAAGTTGTAGAAAACGATGCGTTTCCCGTCATAGGTCCGGAGATCCTTGGAGTTCAGTTGATCTGCCAGGGTTTGTTCCGGTTGGAGCAGGAATCCCCAAATGGAAGAATCACCCAGGAGGACCACCCTGTATTCATCAGTAGGTTTCTTCCCTGCACTGATGACATGGGATGCCAGCATCATCTCCAGGTTGGAAATGGTTAGATTATAGGATTTGGTTGGAGCATCTCCGTAAGGTAACCGAACCCGACCGGGAACCAAATGGTTGTAAATGGACACCCGAGCAAGGGATGGCACAACGTTTACCAGTCCCAGAACCGTAAAAGCTGCAACCAGCAAAATCGCGGTTTTGATCAGGATGTTCCGGATGAACTTCCCATTCATAGGGTTTTCCTCATCCTCCAAACAGCTTTCCAAAAATGGTCAGAGATGACTGCAGGGTGGGTAAGGCAAACCAGACCCATCCCAGGGCAACATAATTGAACGTTAGCAAAATTCCCAAACCCGTAAAAACGGCTTTGGGAACAGGTTGATTATCCAACCATGACGTGTGTGGACGAAGCCAAGTTGATACCCGATTCTGGATAAACAAACCGAGCCCATGCCACAACCCCCAGGCGGCAAAATTCCAGGTGATTCCATGCCACAACCCAATAAGGAGCATAGTACCCAATTGAGTAATGAGCAAAATAAAGGTGGGGTTGATCGGCTTTTTGGCAGAACGTAAAGAACGCGTGACCGGGTTGAAAAAGTAAGAGCGAAACCACTGGGTCAAGGTCATATGCCAATTGTTCCAGAACAGGGTCAGGTTTGACTTCAGGTAGGGATGGTTAAAGTTTTCGGGCAGCCTGAATCCCAGCCAGCGTGCTATGCCAATGGCGACGTCGGTGTAGCCGCTAAAGTCGAAGTATATCTGGAAGGTGAATGCGTA
>JBGQAS010000443.1:0-2152 GCA_041494435.1 Anaerolineaceae bacterium
AAAAAGCCAATGCATTTTTGACACAAGGAAAGCCTATCCACGTCATGCTCAGCCGGGTCACCGGCTACAACCAGGAAGAGGGCGTGTTCTTAGAAGCCGATTTGGATCCAAGCAGTGAACCCTTCCTGAAGGACCACGCTATGAATGGCGTTCCTTTACTGCCAGGAGTAATGGGGATAGAAGGTTTCTGTGTGGCCGCACAACACATTTCATCCATGCTGGGCGCTGAACAGGGTAGCTTCCGTGTTCGAGGGTTGGAGAACATCCTCTTCCAGGCTCCCTTCAAGTTTTATCATAATCAACCGCGGAGGATCACCTGGAAGGCGCGCGCTGTGCGAGGGACAAATGGGTTGGTGGTATCAGTGACCCTTGAATCCACTTTGGCGCTCAAGAACCACCCGGATGAAAAGATGCAACACTTTTCGGGAAGGGTTTATTTGCAACCGGTAGATGTGCCCGTTGATGTACCCATTGTTCAGCCTCCTCATTGGAGTGGCACCTACACCGTAAAGGCAGCGGATATCTACCGCCTGTACTTCCATGGGCCTGCTTTTCAGGTCCTGGAAGGGGTACAGCGCTCTGGGGATCATGTGCTTGGACGCATGCGCTCGGATCTTCCGCCTTTCACCAGCCAGTCGGATTCCATGCTGACCTCCCCATTGCTGGTCGAATTGATCTTACAGACAGCCGGAATTTGGGAAGCTGGGTCAACCGGGGTGATGGCATTACCTCGTTCCATCGGTCGCATGACCCTTCACCGCCCACAAACGATCGAAGCTCCCTTATATGCAGAAGTGCGACCCGGCTCCACAAAGAAAGGGGAACTGTTCTTCGATGCCCGTGTATTGGACGGTGACGGACGCCTGTATTTGGAGCTTGAAGATTACCGCACCTCTGCTCTGCCTTATTCTATTGAGCAGAGTCTTTTGGCCCCCATTCGACCGCTTTTTGCATGATCACTAGGCAATGGTTCACGTTTACTGGAATCTAGTGCAAGGACTTCCCAGCAGGGATGTGGATTTCCTCAGCCCGGTTGAGAAAAAGCGTCTATCCCAGATGCGCTTTGCACGCAGACGACAATCGTTTCAGCTGGGGAGATGGGCAACAAAACAGCTTTTACAGATGCACCCAGCATGCACCAACCTGCCGTCTGCATCCATCACAATTGCCAATCATCCTGCGGGCGGACCGTATATGCAAATAGGTGATCGCGATTTGGATGGCTGCATCTCGATTAGTCATCGGGAAAATGAAGCAGTCTCTGCGATGGTCATTGACCCCGGTATGGCTGTTGGCATTGACCTGGAAGTGGTGGAGGAACGCGGACGGATTTTTGTGGAAGATTTCTTTACTTCGCAGGAATCCACCCGAATCGATTTGCTGCCCGAGGAAGAAAAGCCCATGGCTGTTACCCGCACATGGAGTGCGAAGGAAGCCGTTCTGAAAGCATTGAAGGTAGGGCTGCACGTGGATTCGCGGGCTGTGAGTATCAATCCGTCCCAGCGCGCATCCAGTTATGATGGTTGGTCGCCATTGGATGCCTCCGGATCTGCTCTGGAAAATTGTGCTTGCCGGGTTTGGTGGCGATCCAGTGGACAGTATGTGCTGACCCTTGCGATCACGGCTAAAAAGGATTTTCCGAATGAATTTGAACCTTTACTCCTTGAGCATGTACCTCAATTTGAAGATGGACTGCTGACCCGAATATAAATGATCTTTCTTAATCTAGAGGTTTACTTATGACGACAGGTACCAATTCTCACATTAATGTAGCTGATCTGCGCAAGCAATTGTTGGATCTGGAGAAAATTTTGTGGGTGACTACCCATGAAGGAAAAGTGGAGATATCCACAACCATTCCGTCTGAGACAGAACATGGATCCTCACTTCCCGCGATCCCCTTGAGTTCCCTGGGTGATCCTGCCTTTAGTAACCGTTATGGTTTGCACTACAACCTTTATGCCGGGGCGATGGCAAATGGGATAGCTTCGGAAAAGATGCTGATTGCATTAGGAAAGGCCGGGATGATGGGTTCCTTCGGTGCAGCAGGTCTTTCACTTGAACGTATAGAGGCAGCGATTCGCACCGTTCAACAGGAACTACCCCAGGGACCGTATGCCTTTAACCTGATCAATAGTCCCAGTGAGACAGG
>JBGQAS010000113.1:0-6446 GCA_041494435.1 Anaerolineaceae bacterium
ATGAAGGCTATTTTCGAGACTGTAGGTGAAATTCAAAGGGGAAAAATTCTTTAAATTTTGCCCGTAAAAGAACCCAAAAATCTTCCGTATTTATTTAGATCTTTTCGATTACCCAAAAATGAGATAATCCGAAAATTCTTAAGGGCGTTTTTTCCAGCACCTGCAAGATCCCCCTGATCGTTTTTCCTAATGCTGGAGACCGGGCAATGATATTATCGTACGCACCGAAAATGATCTTTCTATCGACCACACTAACGGGTAGAACATTTAAAAGTTTTTGAATATCATTTTTCGAATATGCACGCACGTGGGGTGCCAATCGGTCCCGCCAGCGCCGTGTCAGCCAGTTCACCAGGAATTTATTGCCGAAACGATATTTTCCCCGCACGAAAATTCCGTGGGTTTCAAAGGGGTACCCGCGGTTCGGGACGAACAGGACCAGCCTTCCCCCAGGCTTCAAGGTGCGGATGATCTCTTCCATTGACTTTCGATCATCCTGCACGTGTTCGAGTACTTCATGGCTCAGTATCAAATCGAAAAATGCGTTGGGTAAGGGAAGCTGTTCACCTGCTCCATTTACGATTTGGGAGTTTTTATTGTGGGCTTCAGCAGCCCGAACAAATTCAATTTCCAATCCAACAGCCTGATGAGCATCCCTTGACAGATGCTCCAGGTAAGCGCCTACTCCGCAACCATCCTCGAAGACGAAGCCTTTCAAACGTTCGCCGGCTGCTTGCTGGATCATGGCCAAACGGTGTTCCTGGCCGGCCCGCCATACATAGGACGGTTCTCCGCGTAGCGCAGCCTGGGCTGAAGGATTCTGTGCCATATCGCTCATATCCTATCATGAAAGTGGAAATGGGAGGAAAAACGACAATCGCTTGAGGAGATTATTCTTGAGGAGATTATTCTGGGGAATACTTTTTATTAATGAAAGGTACCCAGGCGAGCACGGTAGTTCCTTTGCCGGGTTCGGAGGTAATATCCACATCACCGCCGGCGTTATGTGCACGAGTCTCCATGTTGGAAAGTCCATGCCCTATGGAGGTCAATACATTTTCAATTTCAAAGCCCTTGCCATCATCCTGGATTTCCAACAGGGCTCGATCTCTGGTGGACCACAGGATAATGGCTACATGCCGTGCCTGGGCATGCCTGCCAATGTTGGCCAGTGCTTCCTGGCAAATATGGAATAATGCAACGGCTTGGGATTCAGGTAATTTTTCCAAGCCATCTTCAGGGCCCTTCAAACTGACCTCTACCAGGGTGTTGGCTCGGAACTCGTGCACCAGGCGGGTGATGCCCTGCAAAAGCGTTTCATTATGCAAGTTCCGGGGGCGAAGATCTAAAATGTACGCCCGGATATCGCGAATGGCAGCATCGAGATCGGTAATGCCTTTATCGATCTTTTCTTTTGCCTGGTTGGGATCTTCCTTCAGCAAATGGCGGGCATGATCGAGGGTGAGACCTACGGCATAAATGGATTGGATGATGCCATCGTGCAGGTCCATCCCGACGCGTTCCCGTTCCTCCAGGATGGCGAGTCGCCTGCTTTGAAGGTTCAAGCGGATGTTCTCGACCACCGTCCCCAGCCAGGAACTGATCGCCGAAATGAATTGAATTTCCAGCTCATCCAGGGGGGTTTGCTGACAGGAAGCCACGCACAATATTCCCACGGCTCCCTTGCTACCCAACAATGGAAAACACGCCAGCAAGCGGAATCGTTGCTCGATCATCTCCGGGCTGAGATCATGAACTTCAGTCTCCTCGAGGTTAATGATTCTGGGCTTCCCCGATTTGGCTGCTCCGCCCATTACTCCTGGACCCACATGGAACAAATCCTTGCTCCAGATATCCTTAATCAGATCACCCTGGTGGTGGACGCATTGCAGCGTATTGCTGCCTTCCTGGCGCAAGAAAACCTCCCCGACTTCAAGCCCAATGTAGGTCAGCACCTGATTGAGCGAAGATCGCAGGATCTCGTCAATGTCACTGGAGGAGGATAGAGTAGTAGCCAGCTGATTGAGAAGCGCCAGGTTTTCGCTTCGGCGTGTAAGGACTTGCTCCTGCCTGTGAAGTTCTGCGATCAGGCGAGCATTGAGGATGGCGATGGCTGCATAAGCTGCCAGGGTTTGGATCACCCGCTCATCATCCGGACTGAAAGGTAATCCACCGTTCTTGTCTGTCAGGTAAATCTGACCCAAATGCTTTTCACCACTCAGGATGGGAACTCCCAGGAAGGTCGTCATGGCGGGGTGGTTGGAGGGAAATCCAGAATGGCGTGAATCCTCGGAAATGTCTTTCACCCGGATCGGTCGCGACGCTCGCATCAACGCCCCGATTAAACCCTTGCCCACGGGAGGATGTTCCATCCGGGCTATCATCCTGGCTGGCATCCCGGCTGATATGAATTGGCTCAACTTTCCATTTTCATCCACGACCCCAACGGCGGCATATTTGGCATTTACCAGGTCGCATGCAAGACGGGCAATCTTTTTGAGCAGAGAATCAAGGGAAATATCTTTGATCAAGTCCAAACTGACGGCATGCAATGCCGCCAGGCGTTCTTCCAATTTTTCACAAACCGTTTGTGGGGTGACCATAGTTAAAGCGCAGGAATTGTAATGGAGATGCAGGGATAAGTCAAATATCATGCCCACAGGGTGCCATGTGTCACATGTGAAGAATTGTATAATTAAGATTGAAATGATTATGGAAGACAGCATTTCCCAGCGCAAACAAGACGAAGAAAAATACCGGATAATCGGACGCCTTCCACCGGGTCAGTCCCTGACCCTCCAATTCCCGGTTTACCATTTTGGCCATATCCCTTCATTTGATTTGCAGAAATGGGATTTCAAGTTTTGGGGCGAGGTTGAAACCCCTTTGCAACTTTCCTGGAAGGAGTTCAATGACCTTCCTAAAACCAAGATCCAGTTGGATCTCCATTGTGTAACCCGATGGAGCAAGATGGATACCTTGTGGGAAGGGATTCAGGTCAAGACCCTGGTCGAAAAAGATCTCCTGGTTATCAAACCTTCTGCCAAGTTCGTCATCCAGCATGCAGAGAATGGGTTCACGACAAATTTCCCTTTGGAAGTTGCCCTGGCAGAAAATTTCCTTTTGGCGACCCACTTTAATGGGGAGCCTATTTCACCTGATCACGGCGCTCCACTTCGAGGAGTGATCGGTGCCATCCCTGAAGTGCCGGAACTCAAGACTTTGTATTTATGGAAAGGCGCCAAATGGCTCCGCAGCCTGGAATTCAGTTCAATCGATAAGCCTGGGTTTTGGGAACAGGCCGGGTATCACAACGAAGCGGATGTGTGGAAGGAACAAAGATACGGATAAAAAAATCACCCCGAATTCGGGGTGATTTTGATTATTTTCGAGACCGAAGGAAATAAAAGCCCAATCCCACTCCCGCGAGGATGAGGATACCCCCAAAGATACCCAATAAAGGCGAGCGGGTTCCCCCAATTACCAGAGGCGAAGAAGCACCAGACCCAGGTTGTGCACCGAAGTCCAGGTAGATAGAATCCCCAGCTTTTACAGTGATGGGATAATTCAAATTGGTCGTGGGATTGTATCCCTCCGGGATAGCCACACTGACGTTGTAATCTCCTTCAGGGAGGTTATCAAAGCAAATTGGCGAACCGCTGGCATCCGTAGTACCGGTGAGCGAGGTTTGTCCCGAACGATCCGTGATGCTGATGGCGCCATTGGCAATGGAGGTTTCGTTAGTTTCTGCCAATCCATTCCCATTCAGGTCGTTGAACAACAGAACACAGATCTGACCCAGTCCGTAGAAAGGAGTGGGTGTGGGACCAGTAGGTGTAGGAGTATTTGTTGGCGCGGGTGCTGGTGTGACCGTGGCAATTAACAATTGCTGCCCAACCTGAAGGACGCAGTTGGGATCGGTGATATTGTTATTCAACCTTAACTGGTCCACAGTAATACCCATTTTCAAGGCAATCGTCGTGCAATTGTCATTCGTTTGCACGACATACAAGATCCTTCCATCTGCAAGGGCAGTGGGGGTATACAAATAAACCTGACCTTGGCGGGGAATATCGTTCCCGCGGAATGCCGTTCCGAAGAAAATCAACCCCGAAAGGATCAGGAGGGTGATCAGGATTTGTTTGGTTTTACTGTTCATGAGAAAAAATTATAACATCCTTTGAAAATGGTTTTAAAAGGCAGTAACGGTATAATTGGGACGCAATGAAATCTGTAAGGCATCTGGTTTTTTCACTTTTGATCCCCCTGATATTGTTTTTTTTGACACTTTCCGGATGCTCTGGTCTGTCGCAAGGAAATACGCCCTACCAAATACCAACCGATACTTCCACGCCCCTGCCTACGGCTACAATCGTTTGGTTTCCCTCAACTGCAACTCCTACAATTTTCATCGCTCCAACATTACAACCGACTGAAAATCAGCTCGAAGGGGTCGGTTCGTTAATTTTGTCGGACAATTTCGAAGACACTACCGCCTGGCAGGTCAGCGATAAACCCAGCGGTTCCGTGGAATACAGCACCAAACGCTTGACCCTGGCCGTTCATCAACCTCAGGGTATTGTATTTAGTTTTCGACCCTCTCCTACCCTGAACAACGCGTATGTGGAAATCACAACTTCCATCAGCCTTTGCTCAGGGAATGATTCCTATGGGTTGCTCTTCCGCGCCAGCTCTATCCAGGATTTCTACCGTTTATCGGTCAACTGTAATGGATTGATCCGCCTCGAAAGAGTTCGCAATGGCGTGGTGAACGCACTTACAGATTGGACCATCAGCAGCCAGCTCAGTGCCGGTGCTCCGCTTACCATCAAGTTGGGTGCCTGGATGAACGGGACTACCTTTCGAGTATTCATCAATAACGCCTTTCAGTTCGAAGCACATGACGATGCGTTTTCCATAGGGACGCTGGGAGTGTTCGCACGTTCAGCCGGAAATACATCCGTGACCGTGAATTTCAGCAACCTGCAGGTTTTCGACCTTTCAACAGCAGCTACGACCCCTATCGCTACACCTCTTGTCACTCCCTAATCCATACCCTTTTGAAGACCACAAAATTAAATCTCATGTAGAATAATATTAGCTTGAATGAAGCTTAAACCACCTACTAACGCCTAGACAACTACAAGGAGTGAACCATGTTTCATACAATCATAATCGTTGGGAATGTCGGCCGGGATCCGGAGATGCGCTATACGCCTACCGGACAGGCTGTGACCTCTTTTTCTCTCGCCTCAAGTCGCAACTACACCAACTCACAAGGAACGCAGGTCAAGGAGACCATCTGGTTTAAGATCAGCGTCTGGGGAAAGCAGGCAGAAACCACCAGCCAGTATGTCCACAAGGGCAGCAAAGTTCTCGTGGAAGGTCGCCTGGTACCGGACCTGGAAACCCATGGCCCGAAATTGTTCCAGCGCCAGGATCAAACCTGGGGTTCCTCCTATGAAGTCAGCGCCAGTGTTGTACGGTTCCTCAGTCCCCGCAATGAAACCGGCGGAAGTGTACCGGGTGGGGAAGAAATCGCCCCGGTTGATGATGCCGGTGGGGACGACAATATTCCCTTCTAATGGCCAAGGATCTGGCACAGTTTAGTATCTTGGTGACTCAACAACCTCATGAATGCCGGCCAACCTCATTTAACTTGAGGAGTATTTGTTTCCAGGCAATCGTCACGAAGTGATCCTTGGATCAACGATTCACTGATAAAGAGAAAAACTATGGATGATTTCAATTCACTTTCCGAAAAAACTCACCAGGAGTTTGAAATCCGCAACGTGGCCCGGGATAAAGCCCTCGGCCAAGCCCGGCAGCTGACGCGGTTTGCCGCCCATGCTATCCGCGCCATTCACCGCAGTGAAGTGGACCAGGCAGAAAGCATATTGAACGAAGCCTGTGCGCTTGTGGCAACCATCAAACAGGACCTGGCTCCTTTCCCTGACCTCTACTTTGCCGGCTATACCCAGGATGCCTTGAAGGAATTTGCCGAGGCATCCATCACCTGTGCTTTCATTCAGTCCAAACCTATGCCCCTGCCGGAAGATCTCGGCCTGGCCTACTCCACCTATATGAATGGGCTGGCTGAAACAACCGGTGAGCTGCGTCGGCGCTGCCTGGATCTTTTGCGGAAAGGCTATAGCCCAGAAGCAGAGCGTTTGCTGGGTCTCATGGACGAGATCTACTCCATGCTGGTAACCCTCGATTACCCTGATGCCATCACCGATGGATTACGCCGTCATACCGACCTGGTGCGGGGGATCGTCGAACGCACCCGGGCTGATTTAACCCTGAGCCAGCGCGAACAATCCCTGCAGCAAGCACTTCAACAAGTGGCAGATCGCCTGCCACCTGAAAAGCATTAATCCCATGCGGATCATCCGCGCCTCCGAGGTTGGCAGTTTCCTTTATTGTCGTCGTGCCTGGTGGTACCA
>JBGQAS010000360.1:0-2779 GCA_041494435.1 Anaerolineaceae bacterium
AAAAACGATCAACAGTCTCATCATGGACCTGAACGATCGAACGATTTCGATAGCCTGGGGGAGTCCATGTAAGAATGAATACCATACGTATCGATTGGAACGCTAAAAATCGGGCGCTTCGCCCGATTTTTCTTATATAGATCGTCAATTTCGCGTCCAGCTTTGCTTTTTTATCCATGTGACTTTATAATCCCCTCAGAGGTTCTATGAAACAGTTGATCCAGAACATGCGTAACGGGAAAACCCAGGTAGTTGAGGTTCCAACCCCCCATGCCAAACCCGGGACAGCCCTGGTCCAAGTAGCATCTTCCCTGGTTTCAGCCGGTACAGAACGTATGCTGGTGGAATTCTCGGAAAAAAGTCTGCTGGGCAAAGCCCGCTCCCGCCCTGACCTGATGAAACAGGTGCTGGATAAAGCCCAAAGGGAGGGGATTGTTCCTACACTCGAATCTGCGTTCAACCGTTTGGATCAACCCATGTCACTAGGATATTCCAGCGCCGGAACGGTTGTCGAAGTTGGAAAGGGGCTTATGGGGATTAAGGTTGGCGACAGGGTAGCTTGCGCAGGGGCAAATCATGCAGTTCACGCGGAATACAATATCGTACCGAAGAACCTGTTGACCAAGATCCCCGAGGAAGTCGATTTTGACTCAGCAGCTTTCACCACCCTGGGATCGATCGCCTTACATGGCTTTCGCCTGGCAAAACCTCAACTGGAAGACAACGTCTGTATCATTGGATTAGGTCTGCTCGGACTGCTGGCTGGGAAGATTTCATTGGCAGCAGGGTGCCGGGTTTTTGGTGTGGATTTGGATCCAAAACGTGTAGCACTGGCTCGGAAGGAAGGAATCAAGGCTGTATTGCGAAAAGATGTCCTGACCGCAGCCGAAACCTTCACTAACAGTCATGGATTCGATTGTGTTTTAATCTGCGCAGATTCGAAAACCAATGATCCCATTGACCTGGCAGCTGCACTGGCAAGAGAACGCGGACGGGTCGTGGCAGTAGGTGCAGTGGGACTCGGACTTACCCGAAAACCCTTTTATGACAAGGAATTGTTCTTCCAGGTATCCCGTTCCTATGGACCCGGGCGATACGACCTGGATTACGAGGAAAATGGCAAGGATTATCCCTATGGTTTTGTCCGCTGGACCGAGGGACGCAACCTGGCTGCTTTCGTTGATTTGATTGCGTATGGAAAAATTGAAGTTAAATCCCTAATCACACACCACTTCCCCATTGAAAAGGCGGAGAGTGCCTATTCCCTGATCACCGGGAAAGAGCATGAAACTTTTCTTGGGGTCATACTAACCTACCCAGTCTCTCGCCAATCCAAAGCGAAAAGTCGGGTGGAAATTCAAGTTGCAAAGCAAACCCATACTGTTAATGAAATTCGGGTGGGCGTTTTAGGTGCAGGAAACTATGCCAATGCCACCTTCCTACCCACCATGAAAAAAGTGGGAGGAGCATTACCTACCGGGATTGCTTCGGGTTCAGGGATGAGTGCAACCCATAGCGCAAGGAAATTTGGTTTTCAATTTGCTGCAGCTTCAACTTCTGAAATCATCAATGATAAAAATATCAACACGGTTGTCATTCTCACTCGTCACAACCAGCATGCAAATCAAACTATTGAATCGCTAAAAAAAGGAAAGAACGTCTTTTGTGAAAAACCCCTGGCAATGAACGAGAAAGAGCTGGAAGCCATCCGAGCAGAAATTGCCAAAAAGAATTCAGCCACATTGACTGTTGGTTTTAATCGACGGTTTGCTCCATTGAGCCAAAAACTTTACGGATTTCTGGAAAACCGTAGCGAACCCTTTATGGCCACTTACCGGGTCAATGCTGGATTCTTGCCAACAAACCACTGGTCGAATGATCCAGTGCAAGGCGGAGGGAGACTACTCGCCGAAGGTTGCCACTTCATTGATTACCTTTGTTTTCTTGCCAAAGAATTGCCAGATTCCGTGCAAACATTCCAATTACCGGATAATGGAAAATATAACCAGGATAATTTGCTGGTTGTTTTAACATTTCCCGATGGATCCATCGGAAATGTGGTCTATCTTGCCAATGGCGATAAAAGTGTATCGAAGGAAAATATCGAAGTATTTTGCGAAGGCAAAGTCGCCATCCTAAACGATTATCGAACCTTGACCCTTGTCAATAACGGCAACCGTAAAACTTACAAACAACCCTGGAGGCAAGATAAAGGTCACGCGGGGATTTGGAAGGCTTTCCTGGAATCCATCAAAGGAAGAAGAGACCTGCCCATACCTTTGGAGGAAATCTTCGGGGTTCATCAAGCAACCTTTGCCGCTGTCAAATCACTTTCTTCTGGAAAGAAAGAGCTTGTCTCACAGGTTTCACATATTCCCTTATGAAGAATATTGATCTGGATGCCTGAAATCGGGAAAATCGAATTAGGTTGGAAGGCAATTCGTGAACTGGGGATCCAATCCACAGGTTGGCTTGCCATCTATCGACTAGGGTTGATGACAGGGCATTATCGCCGGTCTTTGCCAAAGGGGACGGAATATCCAAACTCAGGCTTTGATGAACTGGTTTTACTAAAAACTATTGTTGAAAAAGCAACACTTTCCAATTTATTGGGTGTGAACAAAAAAATCCTGATAAACCAAGCCAAGGAAATTGTTGGTGGCAAATTCCGTCCTTTCAGCGGCGAACCGACAAGATTAACCCTGGCACCATCCGGCCCCTTTGTTCATTGGACCGATTTTGAAACTGGGAAAAGTGGTTTTCATTTCAAAGACATCAA
>JBGQAS010000179.1:0-4947 GCA_041494435.1 Anaerolineaceae bacterium
ATGCTGACCGCAAATCCGGAAATCAACGTCATTTTCGCCTGCAACGACGGCAGCACGATTGGTGCGGCCATGGCCGTGAAGCAGGCCGGGAAAATGGGGAAGGTCTTCGTCTTCGGGTACGATGGTGGAGACCAACAGACCAGCATGATGCTGAGCGGCGACAATATCCTGATCGGTGTGGTGGCTCAGGATCCATACACCCAGGGGTACAAGGCCGTAGAATCCTTGGCATTGACCCTCCAGGGCAAGGCGAATCCGGATGCAGGCAAGATCACCGTAGTTCCGGGAATGTACCTCAGCGCCACCGATGCAGCTGGTGTCAATACCTGGCGTACAGCCAATGGATTAAGTGAAGTCGCGCCCGTGAAACAGCTTGTGATTGCGGGTGTGGTATTCCAGGATGACCAGTTCATGAAGAGCATGGTCCAGGGCTACACGGATGCGGGCGCTAAATATGGGATCAAGATCCTGACCGCGAACACCGACAACGACCAAGCCAAAGAGGCCGAGTTGATCCAGACCTACATTGCTCAAGGTGTGAATGGTATTGCAATCGCTCCATTGAGCCAGGATGCCTCCATTCCCAATCTGAAGGAAGCGGCTTCCAAGGGTATCAAGATTGCCATCACCAACATGAACCTGGCGGGAGACCCGTCCTTCTTGTCAGGAGGCTATACCTCGGATGATGCGACCAACGGCAAGATTGTGGGTACGAATGCAGCCGCATTCATCAAGGCGAACATCACGGGTGCTGTGAATATTGGCCAGGTCGACTTCGACGATCAAATCAAAGAGCAATCCCAGGCACGCTGGGGTGGTTTCTTTGCTGGTTTGGATGAAGCCGGGGTGACCTACACGAAAGTTGCCACAGTCAGCTCCCACGTACAGGATGATGCTCTGACAAAGGTCAGTGACATGCTGACCGCAAATCCGGAAATCAACGTCATTTTCGCCTGCAACGACGGCAGCACGATTGGTGCGGCCATGGCCGTGAAGCAGGCCGGGAAAATGGGGAAGGTCTTCGTCTTCGGGTACGATGGTGGAGACCAGCAGACCAGCATGATGCTGAGTGGTGACAATATCCTGATCGGTGTTGTAGCCCAGGACCCATATGCACAGGGTTACAAAGCTGTTGAATCATTGGCTTTGACCCTGCTGGGCGAGCCGAATCCGGATGCAGGCAAGATCACCGTAGTTCCGGGAATGTACCTTAGCTCTACTGATCCGGCTGGTGTGAAGAAGTGGCGCACGGATAACGGATTAAAATAAGATTTGGTTTTTAAATAAGTGATATTTATAATGGAACAGGGAGAATTCACAAGAAGACTCCCTGTTCCAAAATAAAGCAGAGTGCTTGAGGTGAAGAAGATGAGTGGTCTTCGAATACGTACTGAAAAAATCACCAAAGATTATCCCGGAACACGTGCGCTTGACAATGTAACTGTTTCCTTTGACAGTGGTCGGGTGCACGCTTTGGTCGGTAAGAACGGGTCTGGGAAATCCACCCTGGTTAAAATATTGGCAGGAGCCATAAAACCCACTCTTGGCGATTTTTATCTCAATGACGAGAAACTTCATTTCAATTCTCCTTCCGAGGCTTATCAGAAGGGGATTATCACAGTCTATCAGGAGATGAGCCTGGTCCCAGGTTTATCTGTTGCAGAAAATATCTTTTTAGGTCGTTTACCTGTAAAGAACAAAGTCATCGATTGGCAAAAAACATATCAGAGGGCCAAGGAACTGCTTCAACAAATGAAAGTGGATATCAACCCGCGTGAACAGATGACACGGTTGCCCATGTGGCAATGGCAAGTGGTGGAGATCACGAAGGCACTCAGTTTTCATCCCAAGGTCATCATGCTGGACGAACCCACTTCAGCCCTGGCGCAAAACGAAGTCCAGAACCTTTTTGAGGCGGTACGGGCACTGCGGGAGCAGGGAGTTATCGTCATCTATATTACCCACAAACTACAGGAGCTGCCGAAAATTGCAGATACCGTGACAGTATTGCGGGATGGCAAATTGGTGGGTACTGTGAAAATGAGCGATGTGCAGCACAAAGACATCATTAACTTGATGTTTGGAGAAGTGAATATTAAAAGCCGCCCGAAAGATATTAAAGTTCGGGATGAAATTATCATGGAAGTAAAAGGATTGAGTCGGGCAGGGTGGTACCAGGACGTCAATTTCAATCTCAAACGGGGTGAGGTTTTGGGTATCGCTGGCATGCTCGGTTCAGGTCGGACAGAGTTGGTACGCGGAATTTTCGGTGCAGATCCAGTGGACCATGGAGAAGTGATCGTTGATGGACAAACATATAAATCGGCAAATCCGATCATGATGGTAAAGGCCGGTGTTGGCCTGACTCCAGAAGATCGTAAATCGCAAGGCTTGATCCTGATTCATTCCATTCGGGACAATTTGTGTTATGCCAGTATGAATATCACTGCCGATGGTTGGTTGGAAAATAAACGCAAACGGAATTCATTTGCAGAAAAACAAGTAAAGGAATTGGGAATAGTACTTCGCAACCTCGACGCCCTTTGTGGTTCGTTGTCAGGTGGTAATCAACAAAAGGTCGTTATCGGAAATTGGTTAAACACCAGTCCCAAAATCCTGCTTTATGACGAGCCGACCCGTGGTATTGATGTGAATGCTAAACAGCAAATATTTGACATCATGTGGTCAGAAGCTCGAAAAGGTGTTTCCTCCATTTTTATTTCCACTGAATTGGAAGAACTGCTGGAAGTATGCCATCGGATCCTGATCATGCGTCACGGGAAGATAGTCGCAGAGGTGAACCCGGACACCTTGAGCACGAATGAGCTTTACGAAATTTGTATGAGGGGAGATTAGCAAAATGACGAATACCACCTCCAGCCAATTCACTTTTAATCGAAGAAGGATTGCGATTTTTTTGCTTGACCATGTTATTGAGATCTTTTTGATTATCCTGATGATTGCCCTTACCTTTGGCGCCAAGGGTTTCTTAACGTGGGCGAATTGGATGAACATTTTACGTGCCAATTCCTTAAAGGGTATTATCGCATTTGGGATGACCATGGTCATGATATCAAAACTGATTGACCTTTCCATCGGTTCGACCGTCGGTTTGGCTGGAGTGGTTGTTGCATTGATGTGCCGGGATTTGACCGGTGCAGGTATGGAACTCAACATTGCTTGTATCATTGGGATTGCCATATGTTTAATAGGCGCCGTCGCCATTGGATGGTTTCATGGTTTTTTCCAACAAAAAACGGGTATGCCGCCATTTATTCTCACCATGGCAAGTTTATTTGCATTGCAAGGCCTGGCGGGCAGACTTTCCGGAGGGTTCCCGATTGCCAATCAATTCCCAGAATGGTTTAACCAATTGGGTGGTGGACGAATTGGTGGACAAAATGGCATTCCCATTCCAGTCATCGTCATGATCATTTTTTTCCTGGTCATTTGGTTCATCATGGATAAGACAACAACCGGACGAGCAAGTTATGCCGTCGGCGGCAACCCAGAATCAGCGCGGTTGAGCGGGATCAATGTAGGTAAAACAAAGATCATCGCTTTCATCATCGTACAGGTTATGGCGGTGATATCCGGTTTTATGCTTTCCGGCCAGGTAATGTCTGGCACTTACACATTTGGCAAGGGATGGGAGATGGATGTCATCGCAGCCGTTGTCGTGGGCGGTGCCAGTTTTGACGGAGGTGTGGGTAAAGTTTGGGGGACATTGATTGGTGTTATTTTTATTGGCGTGATCTCCAACGGGATGACCCTGCTAAATTTCGATCCGTATACCCAGTTCATCGTTAAGGCAATTATCATGTTCCTGGCCGTGCTACTTAGTTCTTATCGCTCAAAAGTAAAGGCTTAAATCCACCTATAAGAAATGGAAGGCAGAGTATTCAAAAAAAGCAGAAGAGGACCCAAATGGAACGGTTGTATGGCGGCATTGAAGCAGGTGGAACCAAATTTGTCTGCATGGTAGGAACGGGGCCACAACAAGTGGTTGACGAGATCCGCTTTCCCACCACTTATCCTGATGAAACCATCCAACATGCTATCTCGTTCTTTAAGCCCTATGTTCTGCGAGGGGAATTGGCAGCCGTAGGGATCGCATCTTTTGGCCCATTGGATTTAAACCCTGCCTCTCCGATTTATGGTTTCATCACGACCACACCCAAGCCCAATTGGAACCAGGTGGATTTGCGCGGGCGCATCCAGCAAGCTTTAAATCTACCGATCGCATTTGAAACCGATGTAAATGCCGCTGCTTTTGGCGAACATTATTGGAATAAGGAGAATCAATTACTCGACCCTTTTGCTTATATGACCATTGGTACCGGCATTGGCGTCGGTGTATTAGCCAATGGACGCCCAGTGCATGGATTAATGCATACTGAGATTGGGCACGTTGCAGTTCCCCATAATTGGGAAAGAGATCCATTCCCAGGGATATGTCCCTATCATAACGACTGCCTGGAAGGGCTCGCCTCCGGAGCGTCCATGTTTAAACGGTGGGGACAGAACGCTGAAACACTGCCGGATTCGCATTCTGGTTGGGATTTGGAAGCAGAATACATTGCCCTGGCACTCACCAACCTGATATATATCTTCTCCCCACAGCGAATGGTACTGGGTGGTGGCGTTTCACAGCATATTGGGTTCCTAACTGCTGTACGTTCCAAAATTCAAAAGTATTTGAATGGCTATATTCAATCACCCATGGTGCTGGAGAAAATTGAAAGCTACATTGTGCCACCCAAATTAGGAAATCAATCAGGGGTATTGGGTGCAATCGCCATGGCGATTGACCTTATCAAGGTTTGACAAACGACAAAAAGCACTAGTACGTTACATTATTAAATGTGTGAACTGAAATACCAGATTCATTCGAGGTGCCACCCCTCATCAAGAAACCGGGTATAACGATAGGAATAAAATCAAGCA